>CAMGRA010000014.1 GCA_946061345.1 uncultured Clostridia bacterium
AGGAGGAAACACGATGGTACAGCAGCTTTCCGTATTTTTGCAGAACAAATCGGGAAAAATCGCAGCAGTGGTCCGTGCTTTGTCCGACAGCGGTGTGGATATCCGCGCCCTCTCCATCGCTGATACGACGGATTTCGGCATCCTGCGTATGCTCGTCAGTGACATTTCCGCCGCAAAAGCAGCTCTGGCGGAACAGAACTGTATTCTCAGCGTCAACGATGTCACCGTGGTCGCCGTGCCGGATACGCCCGGCGGACTGTCCCGGGTGTTGTCTCTGATGGCGCAAGAGAAGATCGATATCGAATATATGTACTCCCTCATTGACCGGGGTAAGGAGGACGCCTACATGGTCTTCCGCGTCTCGGATGAAAAGCGCCTACTGAAGGTCCTGTCCGAAAACGGTCTCAGCGCCGTTAGGCCTGACAAACTGGGCCTGAACTGAAAGAATCGAGGTAATTCAACCATGCAGGAAATGAGCAGAAAATGCCAGTATTTTACGGATTCCGTCATCCGGCGCATGACCCGTATCGCCATTGCGAACAACGCCATCAATCTGGCTCAGGGCTTCCCGGATTTTGACCCGCCCAAGGCTCTGACGGACCGCCTTGCAGAGGTCAGCGCCCTTGGCCCTCACCAGTATCCCATCACCATGGGCGCACCCAATTTCCGCCGCGCACTGGCAAAAAAATGCGGCAAATGGATGGGCCGCACCCTGGACCCGGAGACGGAAATGGTCGTCACCATCGGCTCCACCGAGGCCATGGTGGACACCCTGTTTGCCATCACCAATCCCGGCGACAAGGTCATTATGTTCTCACCCTATTTTGAAAACTACCGCGCCCAGACTCTCCTGGTGGGCTGCGAACCGGTTTTCATTCCGCTGGTACCGCCGAACTTTAATTATGACGCCAATGTCCTCGAGGACGCGTTCAAGCAGGGTGCAAAGGCCATCCTGATTTGCAACCCGTCCAACCCCAGCGGCAAGGTCTTTACCCGCGCGGAGCTGGAGCAGATCGCGCAGCTTGCCGTGAAATACGACACCTATGTGATCATGGACGAGGTCTATGAGCACATCGTCTACGAGCCCCATAAGCACATCTATATGAACAGCCTGCCCGGTATGTGGGAACGCACCATTTCCTGCAGCTCGCTGTCCAAGACCTATTCCATCACCGGCTGGCGTCTGGGCTATGCCATTGCGCCCAAGGAGATCATGGATCGGATCAAGCAGTATCACGACTTCAACACCGTCGGTGCGCCGTCGCCGCTGATGGAGGCTGCCGTTGTCGGCCTTGAGATGCCCGACAGCTACTATACGGAGTTCGGCGCCCATTACGCCCATATGAAGCAGATTTTTACCGACGGTCTGAGAAACATGGGTATGGAATTCACCGAGCCTCAGGGCACTTACTTTGTCCTGGCCAACATCGGTCAATACATGAAGAAAAATCAGACCGACGTGGAATTCTGCGAGGAAATGACACAAAAGGTCGGTGTTGCAGCAGTTCCCGGTTCCTCTTTCTTTATGGAGGGTGTTCCCGATATCGTCCGGCTCCACTTTGCCAAGAAGGACGAGACCCTCTACGAAGCCCTCAACCGTCTCTCCGACATCAAGGCAAAAATGGCATAAGAAATGTGGTTCCGCAATTGCGGAACCACATCGTTTCTTTACTTCAGGTTGCGCTCGTAGGACTCGATCATCTTCTTGACCATCTGGCCGCCGACGGAGCCAGCCTCACGGGAGGTCAGATCGCCATTGTAGCCGTTCTTCAGGTTGACGCCGACTTCGCTGGCAGCTTCCATCTTGAACTTGTCCATTGCCTCACGTGCTTCCGGGATGTTGATCTGGTTGTTGTTCTTCATTGTGATTCATCTCCTTTTGTCGTTTTGAGTCATCAAGTACGATTCCTCAACCATAGTATGAGCGCCGCCGCGAAAAATATCGTTGTTAATTTTTGATACTTTCTCCAAGCAGAGTGAGATCTTTCATTGAGAATTGCTTTGAAAAGATATCCAAATTAAGCGGATAAACTGCCAAATAATAGTTGACACCGGCACTTTTCTGTGCTATAATCCATACAATATTTTTGATAGAGGTCGCGGTACTTCATCAGTATCACCGCTCGAAACGCCCGGCAGGGAAATGAGCCGTGAGAAAGGGGAGACCGCCGAAGATGCCTCCCGGCGGGGAGGCAGTCTGGGCGAATGGAATAATATCCATCCGACTGTCGCAGCTTGCGGAGAGCTATCGAATCCACGGTGCATACGTGCGTTTTGCAGAGGTAGCTGTTCGTCCGGCTGCCTCTGTTGTGTTTTTAAGGAGAAAGCAAATGGACCGTGATTTGATTTGTGAGAATCTGTCTGTCGGCGAAAACGGACATTTACTGTTTGCGGGGCAGGATACTGTTGAGCTTGCCGCCCGGTACGGCACGCCTCTGTATCTGATGGACGAGGATCTGATCCGCAAGCGCTGCCGCACCTACCTTGCCGCGGTGCATCAGGTCTTCGGCAGCACTTCAAAGGTATACTACGCCTCCAAGGCGGCAGCGTTCCGGCAGATGTACCGCATTATGAACGATGAGAATATGTACGTTGACGTTGTTTCTCCCGGCGAGATCTATACGGCACTTGCGGCAGGCTTCCCCCTGGAACGGGCCTGCTTTCACTCCAACAACAAGACCGACGAGGACATCATCTACGCCATGGATAACAACATTGGCTGCTTCGTCGTCGATAATTTGGAGGAACTTTACGCTGTGGATCGCCATGCTGCCGAGCGCGGCAGAAAGCAGCCGGTGATGCTGCGCATCACGCCGGGTATCGACCCCCACACCTACGAGGCTATCGCCACGGGCAAGGTGGATTCCAAGTTCGGCTTTGCCATTGAGACCGGCCAGGGTGAAGAAGCAGCACGGATCGCCCTTTCGCTTCCCAAAATTATTTTGCAGGGCTTCCACAGCCACGTCGGCTCCCAGGTCTTTGACTCCGACGTTTTTATCCGCACAGCAGACGTCATGCTGACCTTCGTGGCCCACATCTACCGCACCTACGGCTACATGGCCCGGGAGCTGGACCTGGGAGGCGGCTACGGCGTGCGTTATATCGCCTCTGACCCGGAGCTGGACATTGCCGCCAGTATTTCCGAGGTGGGTGAATTCATGCACGGCAAGGTCGTTACGCTTGGTATCCCTATGCCCGCCGTCAGTTTCGAACCGGGGCGGAGCATCGTCGCCGACGCCGGTATGACCCTCTACACCGCAGGCTCCATCAAAAGCATCCCGGGCTATCGGAATTACGTCTCCGTAGATGGCGGTATGACGGACAATATTCGTTTTGCCCTCTACGGCGCGGATTATACGGTCCTGCCGGCGGACAATATGCGTGCGCCCCGCGATATGCGGTTTTCCGTGGTGGGACGCTGCTGCGAAAGCGGCGACATCATCCAGGAGAACATCCCGCTGCCCGCCGCGACCCATCGGGGAAACATCATCGCCTGCCTGACCACGGGTGCCTATCATTACTCTATGGCTTCCCACTATAACCGCATCCCCAATCCGGCGGTGGTCATGCTCCGGGAGGGAACCTCCTATGTGGCCGTGCGCCGGGAGACCAACGCGGATCTGTGCCGTCTGGATGTATAAAGTTTCATTTTTCACAAAAGAACGCGCTGCAAGGCTTCGGCGACGGGCCTGACAGCGCGTTATCTTATTGGTTAAAGAAAACCACCACCAGCTGGTGGTTCCAAAAATCTTTTTCTATGCCGAGTCCCGCCGCAGCGGAAAGCCTCCCTCTGATGAGGGAGGTGGATTCGCCGTAAGGCGAAGACGGAGGGAGAGAAACAAGAAGAGAAAATCTCTCCCCCAGTCTTTTTGCTACGCAAAAATCCAGCCCCCTCGTCAGAGGGGGCCTGGGATGTGTGCATATAACCGCATCTGCGGTGGTAGGGCTCTTCATGCAAGCGAATGAACAGCCGGTGGTTATGATTATACTATTGTGCGTCCAGGAAGCGGCAGGCGTTCAGAGCGGCGGCAGCGCCATCGGAAATGGCCGTCGCCACCTGGCGGTAGGCCTTGGTGCGGCAGTCGCCCGCCACATAGATCCCCGGCGTACCCGTCCGGCAGCTCTCGTCGGACACGATATAGCCGTATTCGTTGAGCTTTGCCACCTTTTGGTAGGCATCGTTCTCCGGCGCAGTGCCAATAGCGAGGAAGATGCCGTCGATCTCCAGCCGGGAGGTCTCCTGGGTCTCTGTGTTCAGAAGCCGGATGGCCTGCAGGCTTGTCACGCCCTCGTAGCCGGTGACTACCGTGTTGTAGATGTACTCAATATTGTTCTTGCTCTGTAAAAGCTGGATCATCTTTTCTTCCCCGGTAAGGAAGGCCAGATTCTGCACCACGGTGACCTTTTTGCAGATGTCCGCCAGCAAAACGACCTCCTGCAGGGCCGTGTTGCCGCCGCCGATGACGGCTACATGCTGATCCTTGTAAAAAGCTCCGTCACAGACGGCGCAGAAAGAGATACCGTTGCCGATGAACTCCTCCTCGCCGGGCAGGTTCAGCCTGCGGTGCCTTGCACCGGCGGCGATAATGACTGACCGCGCTTCATAGCGGCCCGCCTCGCCGACGACGGTCTTGACCTCGCCGTCCAGGACCTCCGTCACCGTGTCCATGTCGATCTCGGCACCCAGCGCCATGGCCTGCTCCAGCATCCGCTGGGCAAGCTCATTGCCGCTGATCTCCTGGAAGCCGGGATAGTTTTCCAGCTTGGGCGAGAAGGTGACCTGCCCGCCAAAGGTGTCCTTTTCCAGCACCAGGACGGATTTCCCCGCACGGCGGGCATAAACGGCGGCGGTCAGTCCGGCAGGCCCTGCGCCCACAATGATAATATCGTACATAGTTTACCTCACTTTGCCGGAAACAGATTCTTCGTCAGGCTAAGCCTGACGAAGAATGACCGGTAGAATTGAAGAATTAATTGGAATGTGCCTCCGCAAAAGCGCGGATGTTGGAGGGATTCTCCACACGGCTGATTTCCATGCCGCCGTCCATAATAAGCAGGGTCGGGGCCTGACGGACGCCGTATCTTCTGGCGGCCTCGGGGTCTACATCAACTACCACTGTCTCATAAGCAAGACCCGCGTCGTTGAGGAACTTCTTAGCCATGACACACTTGGGGCAGGTGGAGGTGGTAAAGAGAACCAGCTTGCCGTTGACTTCCTTGGTTCCGGCAGGCGCAGCAGTCTCTTCCTCAACAGGAGCAGCCTGTGTGCCAAAGCGATTGTTCATGGAGCCGGCAATATCATAGACCTTGCGATCCTTGAATTCCTGTGCCTTGCCGTCGTTGAAATTCTGCACCGGGCGGTAGTAGCCGGTGATACGGCTGTAGACCTCGGTAGCCTTTCCGCAGATGGGGCAGGTATAGACCTCACCGGTGATATAGCCGTGCTCACGGCAGACGGAATAGGTGGGAGACAGGGTGTAGTAGGGCAGGCGGTAGTTCTCGGAGATCTTGCGCACCAGGTTGGCGGCTGCTTTCCAGTCCGGCAGCTTCTCGCCCAGGAAGGCGTGGAAGACCGTGCCGGAGGTGTAGAGGGTCTGGAGCTCGTCCTGCACGTCCAGAGCGGAGAAAATATCCTCGGTGTAGCCGACGGGCAGGTGAGAGGAGTTGGTATAGTAGGGAGTTTCGCCCTCCTTGGCGGCGGTGATGATGTCGGGGAAGTCCTTCTTGTCGTGCTTTGCCAGACGGTAGGTGGTGGACTCGGCGGGCGTTGCCTCCAGGTTATACAGGTCGCCGTACTTCTCCTGATAGTCCGACAGACGCTCGCGCATATGGTTGAGGACCTCAATGGTAAACTGCTGGGTCTCCTTGTGGGTCATGTCCTTGCGCAGCCACTTGGCGTTGAGGCCCACCTCGTTCATGCCGATCAGGCCCAGGGTGGAGAAGTGGTTGTCAAAGGTGCCCAGATAGCGCTTGGTGTAGGGATAGAGGCCCTCGTTCATCAGACGGGTAATGACATCGCGCTTGATCTTCAGGGAGCGGGCAGCCACATCCATCAGATGGTCCAGACGCTTATAGAATTCTTCCGGCGTGGCGGAGAGGTAGGCGATCTTCGGCATATTGATGGTGACGACGCCGACAGAGCCGGTGGATTCGCCGCTGCCAAAGAAGCCACCGGACTTTTTCCGCAGCTCACGCAGGTCCAAACGCAGACGGCAGCACATGGAGCGCACGTCGCTGGGCTGCATATCGCTGTTGACGTAGTTGGAGAAATAGGGGGTGCCGTACTTAGCGGTCATCTCAAAGAGCAGCTTGTTGTTCTCGGTTTCAGACCAGTCGAAGTCTCTGGTGATGGAATAGGTGGGAATGGGATACTGGAAGCCGCGGCCGTTGGCATCGCCCTCGATCATGATCTCGATGAAAGCGCGGTTGACCATGTCCATCTCGGCCTTGCAGTCCTTGTATTTGAAGGGCATTTCCTTGCCGCCGACCAGGGCGGGAAGCTCCGCCATGTCATCGGGAACGGTCCAGTCCAGGGTGATGTTGGAGAAGGGTGCCTGGGTGCCCCAACGGGAGGGAGTGTTGACGCCGTAGACGAAGGATTCCACGCACTTCTTCACCTGGTCGTAGCTCAGGTTGTCCACCTTGACAAAGGGAGCCAGATAGGTGTCAAAGGACGAGAATGCCTGGGCGCCTGCCCATTCGTTCTGCATGATGCCAAGGAAATTGACCATCTGGTTGCACAGAGAGGACAGATGCTTGGCCGGTGCGGAGGTGATCTTGCCGGGAACGCCGCCCAGACCCTCCTGAATCAGCTGACGCAGGGACCAGCCTGCGCAATAGCCGGTGAGCATGGACATATCATGGATGTGCAGATCGCAGTTCTTGTGAGCGTTGGCGATCTCATCGTCATAGATCTCACTGAGCCAGTAGTTGGCAGTGATGGCGCCGGAGTTGGAGAGGATCAGACCACCGACAGAGTAGGTGACGGTGGAATTCTCCTTCACGCGCCAGTCCTGGACCTTCACATAGCTGTCCACCAGCTCCTTGTAGTCCAGAATGGTCGATTTCATGTTGCGCATCTTTTCCCGCTGACGGCGGTAGAGAATGTAGGCCTTTGCCACGTCCTCATAGCCGGCGCGGCTCAGAACGGCTTCCACGCTGTCCTGGATGTCCTCAACGGCGATTTTTCCGTCCTTGACCTTGCTGCTGAAATCCGCCGTGACCTTGAGGGCAAGGAAATCAATGATGTTTTCATTGTATTCCTTTCCCATGGCATCAAAGGCCTTTTTGATGGCGACGGCGATCTTGGAAAGGTCGAAGTCAACGACCTTGTCATTGCGTTTTACTACCTGATACATTATTTTTCTCCTCTATCTTTTCATATTCCACGGATATGGGTGTTCGGTATATATTGACCGGCGACTGCCAGACAGTTTTCCAGCTTTTCCTTTGACGGCGCGTGAAGTCCCGGCTGCAATATCTCGCCGGAGTCCGTAAAGCACTGCAGGAAATACTGCTGCGCGCCGGAAAGCCATTGACCGATGGCGTGAAAATCCTCCGGCTCGTGAAGCTCGTCGACCACAGTGGTACGGAACTCATAGGGGATTTTTCCGTCTATCAGAAGGGAAGCGCTTTCCCGCACGGCAGGCAGGAAACCGGCGGCTCCCGCCGTCTGGTCGTACTTTTCCGGGGTGTTTTTGATGTCCATTGCAACATAGTCCACCAGTCTGTCAGTGAGAAACTGCTCCAGGCGGCGTGGGAAGCTGCCGTTGGTATCCAGCTTGATCTTGTAACCCAAACTGCGGATCTCCCGCAGGAAATCCTCCAATCCGGCGGACAGCAGCGGTTCACCGCCGGTAATGGCTACACCGTCCAGCAGGCCCTGCCGCTGCTTCAGAAAGGCAAGGACGCTCTCCCGGGTGACAGCCTCCGTACCCAAAACCAGAGACGGGTTGTGGCAGAAGGGACATCGAAAATTGCAGCCCTGCAGGAAGACCGTGCAGGCAACCTGCCCCGGAAAATCCAATAATGTCAGCTTTTGCAGACCTCCGATTTGCATATTAGCCTCCGAAAATTTGAAAAACTAATTTGGATTATCTTGTGGTAACAGTGAAATCACAGCACAACATCTTGTGTTCCGTTCAAGCATACAATCAAAACTCTGATTTGTCAACAACAATTTGCCATCATTCCTGATATTTTTTTGCAATGATTTGGACCGACGATTTACAATCCTGTTAAAATGGTGTAAAATAATGCGGAAGGAGGTGAGCTTATGAAAGACAAACGGCCATGGCAATCGGAGTGGACGCCCCAACCCATGGAAGATGATAACGAGCCCTACAACCGGGAGACAGACCCATTCACGGAGGATGTACAAGAGCAGGAGATTCCTTTTGAGGATTACGACTTTTCTGTCGGGGACTGCTGGGACGAGGATCCTGAGCTGACGGAAGAGGAAGAATACGGGGATGATGATGACGGCCGGCAGCCCATTGAGAAACGCAAGGTCCAGCAGCACTACGGCAAGCCGAAAAAGCACCGCTTTTTGAAAGGGCTGCTGAAATTCCTGCTGATCCTGCTGGTGCTGGCAGCTGCAGCACTGCTGACGCTTCATTTTTTCTCATCTGAGCCGAAGGCGCAGAAAGGCCTCGGTACACGCAGGGAGGACTGCTGCACGATACTGGTTGTCGGGCAGGACAAGGCCAGCTACAGTACGGACACGATCCTTTTGCTGCAGGTCGACCGCGGGGCAGGGAAGATGAATTTGATGAGCATTCCCCGGGATACCAAGGTCAACTCCACCTACACGCCCCAAAAAATCAACGCGGCCTATGCCTGCAACGGTGGTGCCCAGGGAGATGCGGCCTCCGGCATGGAGGCCCTGATGGACTATGTGTCGCAGTGTGTCGGCTTCCGTCCCGACGGCTACATTCTGGTGGACCTGGACGTCTTTATCAAGCTGGTCAATCTGTTCGGCGGTGTGGAATTCGACGTGCCGACCGATATGTACTACGACGACCCGGCGCAGGATCTGCATATCGCCCTGGACGCGGGGCTGCAGAAGCTCAACGGCGAGGAAGCCATGGGCCTGGTCCGCTTCCGCAGCGGCTATGCCGACGCGGATATCGGCCGTGTCCGTGTCCAGCGGAATTTCATACGTGCCGCGCTGGACCAATGGGCGACGCCCTGGCAGGCCATTAAGCTGCCTGCCGCTCTTGTGATGCTTTCAAGCGCCAGTGAGACGGACCTGTCCGTGCCGGAGCTGTACTGGCTGGCGGTATCGGCCCTGGTGTGCGGCACGGAGGATATGTATATGACCACCATGCCCTTTTATTTCAGCGATATTTACGTAATTATTGCCGCCGACAGCGACTATTTGGACCTGCTCAATAACTATTTTAATCCCTACGAAATACCGATCACCTGGGAGGACCTGAACATTGCCTACTGAAGAATTACTGATCGACCGCACCCGTTATGAAGGCCGGCCCTCACAGCCACGCAGCGCCGGGGAGGATAGCTGCTACGACCTGTTGGAGCGGCTGTCGATCCCTTTTTTCCGGATAGACCACAGCCCTGCCGGGACCATTGCTCTGTGCCACGCGGCGGAGGCGGTCCTCGGGACGGACATATGCAAAAATCTCTTTCTCTGCAACCGCCAGAAAACGGAATTCTACCTGCTGCTTCTGCGGGGTGACAAGCCTTTTAAGACCAAATACCTCTCACGGCAGTTGGGCACCTCCCGACTGTCCTTTGCCGATGGAGCGGATATGGAGCGCCTTCTGGGTGTCCAGCCCGGCAACGCCACGGTCCTGGGCCTGAAAAACGACAGGGAACGGGCAGTCCGGCTGGTCATCGACCGCAGTGTGCTGGAGACGGAACGCTTTGCCTGCCATCCCTGCGTCAACACCTCAACCGTTAGCTTTTTGACGGCGAACCTGACCGGAAAGCTGCTGCCTGCGCTGGGTCACACACCCACTGTGGTGGACCTGCCGGAGGAGGAAGAAGATGGATAAACGGCTGATCTTATCCCGGTATCCGCTGTCCCTTTCGGTGCCGGAGGGCTTCGCGCTGCAGTGCTTGGAACAGGGTGGCCCTGTCTCAGAGGCAGAGATCATCGTCGGTGAGCCGACTATGGAGGAGCTTGCCTCTGCCGAACGTCTTCGCTGGGTGCAGATGACCTGGGCAGGAGCCGACCGTTATGCCCACTTTCCGAAAAACGTCCGGCTGACCACCGCTTCCGGTGCTTTCGGCGAGACCATTGCTGAACACGCATTGGGGCTGCTCTTTGCCCTCTGCCGCAGGCTTGGGGCCTACAGCCGCCAGAATAGCTGGCAGGACCTGGGCACGGAAAAGCAGGTCGGGAGGGGAACGGCCCTCATTTTCGGCTGCGGGGACATCGGCACGGCCATCGCCAAGCGGCTGAAAGCTCTGGATGTCCATACGATAGGCGTTTGCCGCAACGCAAGAACGCCGAGGAAGTATTTTGACGCCCTGACGACCTTAAACTGCGCGGCGGCGTTCCTGCCGGAGGCCGATTTTGTCCTGTGCGCGCTGCCCCACAGTGCCGAGACCGCCGGTTATTTTGATATGGAGCGGCTTGCTCTGATGAAAGACGACGCGGTATTCATCAATGTTGGCCGCGGCAGCCTGGTAGACACGGAGGCCCTGACTGCACTTTTGACAGATGGGAAGTTTTTCGGTGTCGGCCTGGATGTGGTCACGCCGGAGCCGCTGCCGCAGGACCATCCCCTCTGGCGGATGGATCGGGTGCTTCTGACGCCCCATGTGGCCGGTGTCAGCTTCGGCCATCTTCCCGAGACGGAGGAAAAGATCCGTCGCATTATCGAGGAAAACCTCCGCCGCTACGGGGCAGGGGAGCCTCTCCTGAATCAGGTGGACATCCCATGACGGTGGGAAGATTTGCCCCCAGTCCGTCGGGCCGGATGCACCTGGGCAACGTGTTTACCGCTCTGATGGCCTGGCTTTCCGTCCGCTCTCAGGGGGGAAAAATGCTCCTGCGCATTGAGGATCTGGACCCGGATCGCAGCAAGGCGGAGTACATTGATTTTCTGCGCCGGGATCTGGAATGGCTGGGCCTGGACTGGGACGGGGAAATGCCCCTGCAAAGCACGCGGAGCGACATTTATCAAAGCTATTTTGACAAGCTGAGTACGTATCCCTGCTACTGCTCCCGCAGTGAGCTGCACGCCGCCTCGGCACCCCACGTCTCCGACGGTAAGTGGATCTACGCCGGAACCTGCCGGAGCCTGACACCGGAGGAGCGCGCTGCAAAGGGGAGAGCACCTGCCTGGCGCGTCCGGGTACCGGAGGAGACCGTCCGCTTCACCGACGGCGTTTTCGGAGAATACAGCGAGAATCTGGCATCAGACTGCGGCGACTTCATTCTGCGCCGGTCTGACGGGGTCTTCGCCTATCAGCTTGCCGTGGTCTGCGACGATGCTCTCGGTGGTGTCACGGAGGTCGTGCGGGGCTGCGATCTGCTTTCCTCCACGCCGCGCCAGCTCTGGCTCTACCGTCAGCTGGGCTTTACCGCGCCCCGCTTTTTCCATGTGCCTCTGCTCATCGCCGCCGACGGCAAACGTCTGAGCAAACGGGAACGGTCGTTGGACATGGCGCACCTGCGGCAGCGCTGCCGCCCGGAGGAAATACTGAGCGTTCTAGCCTTTGCTG
This sequence comes from uncultured Clostridia bacterium, assembly GCA_946061345.1. Lineage (GTDB taxonomy): Bacteria > Bacillota > Clostridia > Oscillospirales > Oscillospiraceae > JAZOXB01. Next base: position 11,698 of record CAMGRA010000014.1, read on the forward strand.
CCGGATTCACGGCGCGAAATGAATCGATCTCCGCCCGGGAGCTGGTGCCCCTGTTTTCCTTTGACCGGCTGCCGAGGACAAATATACACTTAACGGCGGATTTTTGTGACTTTTTGTGAATTTCTGTTGCTTTTGCGCGAATTTATGTTATAATTCCTACGGACTTTGAAAAACAAAACAAGGAGTGGAAAAGATGTTCAAAATTGTTCGTAAAAAGGAACTGAACGCCTCTGTGACCCTGATGGAGATCGAAGCTCCCTTCGTCGCCAGAAAGGCAAAGGCCGGTCAGTTTATCATTTTCCGCATTGACGAGGAAGGCGAGCGGGTTCCTCTGACCATCGCCGGCTATGACCGCGAAAACGGGACCGTCTCGATCATCTTCCAGAAGGTCGGTCTCTCCACCAAGATGCTGGGTGAGCTCAACGAGGGCGACTATATTCAGGATTTCGTCGGGCCTCTCGGCAGACCCACTGAGACCGAGGGTGTCAAGCGCGTCTGCGTAGTGGGCGGCGGCGTTGGCTGCGCCATTGCGCTCCCGTCAGCCCAGGCATTTAAGGAAGCGGGCTGCGAGGTCGATGTCATCGTTGGTTTCCGCAATAAGGACATTGTGATTCTCGAGGACGAGTTCCGCTCCTGCAGCGATCATCTCTACCTGATGACCGACGACGGTTCCTACGGTGAGCACGGCTTTGTCACCGTCAAGCTCCAGGAGCTGTTGGAAAAGGGCAACCAGTATGACGAGGTCCTGGCCATCGGGCCCATCCCCATGATGAAGTTTGTCTGCAAGACCACCGAGCCCTTCGGCGTCAAGACCATCGTGTCTCTGAACCCCATCATGGTCGATGGTACGGGTATGTGTGGCGGCTGCCGTGTCACCGTCGGCGGTGAGGTAAAATTCGCCTGCGTCGACGGCCCGGACTTTGACGGCCACAAGGTCGACTTTGCCGAGCTGATGAACCGCAACGGCGTTTACCGCGACCAGGAAGCAGAAGATGAGCAGAACCATATGTGCCGCATCGAGAAGATCGGTAAGGCACTGATCCAGTAAGGGAGGAACATAAGATGCCGAATATGCAGATGACAAAGACTCCCATGCCTGAGCAGGAGCCCAATGTACGCAACAAGAATTTCAAGGAAGTTTCTCTCGGCTACACCGAGGAAATGGCCATCAACGAGGCAAAGCGCTGCCTGAACTGCAAGAAGCCCCTGTGCGTCAGCGGCTGCCCCGTCAATATCCGTATCCCCGAATTCATCTCCAAGGTCGCTGAGGGCGATTTCCAGGCGGCCTATGAGATCATCACCTCCACCAACGCTCTTCCCGCCCTCTCCGGTCGCGTCTGCCCCCAGGAGAGCCAGTGCGAGTGCAAATGTGTCCGCGGTGTCAAGGGTGAGCCTGTCGCCATCGGACGTCTGGAGCGCTTTGTTGCCGACTGGTACCGGGAAAACGTCAATCAGATGCCCGAAAAGCCCGCCTCCAACGGCATCAGGATCGCCGTGGTCGGCTCCGGTCCTGCCGGTCTGACCTGCGCCAGCGAGCTTGCCAAGGAGGGCTACGCCGTCTCGATCTTCGAGGCGCTGCACACCGCCGGCGGCGTTCTGGTCTACGGTATTCCCGAATTCCGTCTGCCCAAGTCCATCGTGGCCAACGAGGTCAAAAAGCTGGAAGCCATGGGCGTTGAGGTCATGACCGATATGGTCATCGGCAAGGTGCTGTCGGTGGATGAGCTGTTTGAAATGGGCTACAAAGCCATTTTCGTCGGCTCCGGCGCAGGCCTGCCCATGTTCATGCACATCGAGGGTGAGGCTCTCAAGGGCGTCATGTCCGCCAACGAATATCTGACCCGTATCAACCTGATGAAGGCCTACACCAGCGAAAGCGACACGCCGGTCATTGTCTCCAAGGCTGTAGCGGTCGTCGGCGGCGGCAACGTGGCAATGGACGCCGCCCGCTGCGCAAAGCGTCTCGGCGCGGAGCACGTTTACATCGTCTACCGCCGCGGTGAAGCGGAAATGCCCGCCCGTCTGGAGGAGCTGCACCACGCCAAGGAAGAGGGCATCGAGCTGTGCACCCTCTGCAACCCGACGAAGATCCTGGACGATGGCAACGGCCGCGTCGGCGCCATGGAGTGCGTCCGTATGGAGCTGGGTGAGCCTGACGCCTCCGGCAGACGCCGCCCCATCGCCATCGAGGGAAGTGAGTTTGAACTGCCTGTCGACACCGTCATCATGGCTCTTGGCACCTCTCCCAACCCGCTGATCCGTTCCACTACGCCGGGTCTGGAGACCAACAAGAAGGGCTGCCTTATCGTCAACGAGGAAAACATGACCACCCGTGAGGGCGTCTACGCCGGCGGTGATGCCGTTACAGGCGCGGCGACGGTCATTCTCGCTATGGGCGCGGGCAAAAAGGCGGCAGCAGCCATTGACGCCAGCTTCCAAAAGCAGGAATAAACCGCCGCACTTTTTCCCATACTCCCTATGACAAACGCCTCTGCTGGCTTGCGTCGGCAGAGGCAAATTCTTTACGGGAGGTAACTATGAAAGTACAGGATGTGATGACCAAAAAGCTCATCAGCGTTTCCCCGGAGGAAAACGCCTGTGTGGCGGCAAGGCTGCTCTCACACTACAACATAGGCGCCCTGCCGGTCTGCACCAAGGACGGCAGGCTGCGGGGCATGGTGACAGACCGTGATATCGTTCTGCGCTGTGTTGCGGCGGAGGAGGACCCCCAGACCACCAAGGTCTCGGATATCATGACCCGCCGCGTTTTCTCCGTAGCCTCGGAGGAGAGCCTGGACGGAGCTTCGGCCTTAATGGCCCGGGAAAAGGTCCGCCGCCTGCCGGTAGAGGCGAACCATAAGATCGTCGGCATGGTGTCTCTGTCCGATATCACCAAGCACTCGCAGGATCCCGCCGGAAGTCTCAGCACCCTCAATCAGATCTCCGAGAACGTGCGGATGTATTGA
>CAMGRA010000015.1 GCA_946061345.1 uncultured Clostridia bacterium
CATCGGCCAGCCCGTTTCAGAGCGTACAATAGGAGAAATGGAACGCGGCAAACGGTCTATTTCTGCGGAGTGTATTTGTGCGCTTACGAAGGCTCTTGTAGTGCCGGCGTGCAATCTGCTCAGCACGGAGAACGAAAAGGGCCCGGACGATGTGACCGTTGCGGACGCCTTCCGGGCGCTTCCGGAGGACCAGCGAGAGATCCTGCACTACGGATACAGTGGAGAGTGGGACGGAGATCACAACGCCTGGACTTATTGGGCAGGGATGTACGCGGATATGCCCGCCGACGTCCGGGAGGACGCCGCCTATTATGTGCTGTGGCTCTGGCGGAAGTGCAGGGAAGAGGGCAAGCTGCACGGCCTGCCCATCGATGACCAGTATGTTGAGCGGGAATGGGAGAAAATTTATAAAAAGAAAACGGAAATAGAGTTGAACAAGTGTAAGGAGCGTTGAAAATGAATTGTCCAAAATGCGGAAATCTGATGCAGATACAAGCTGTGTCCGAGGTGAAGCGGCGAGGTTTTTTCGCAGTGCTGCTGTACTTGATTTTGATCTGCATACCGATAATTGGCTGGATTATCTTAATAAGCCTGATGCGCGGCCAAAAAAGCCAGACAAAGACAGTCGCCGTTTGTCAGACGTGCGGGTATCAATACGAATACAGTCAGAACAAATCCAGCGAAAATAATAACCCAGCTGATAGCTTGGCTGATGCGCTGACCATTCTGGCCATCGTCGTTGCCGCTGCCGGGTTGTACATCGTTCTCAAGGTGTCCTTGTGGGGGTATGCTCTGGTGGCCGCCGCGCTGGCCCTGCTGTTCTGGATGCTCAGCTGGTGATCAAAATAAAAAAGCGCCGCCCCCGGTACTCGCAATACCAGGGGGCGGCAAAGGGCGATAAACTTTGGAGAGCGTATCGCCCTCTAATTTTATACAAAATTGGAGGAATTTGCAATGCCCAAAATACCAAAATATTATGTGCGACCAGATGGGCTGCACGAAACGATTTTGCGTGTAACGATGCCGGACGGTACAAAGAAGCGAAAAGCGTTTCGGGGAAAAACCGATACCGAGGTATACCGGAAGGTTCGAGAGTTTAACGTCAAGACGGAGGAGACGCCTTCTGGCCTGCTCTTTGAGGCAGCAGCAGACGAGTGGTGGGAGGAAATAGAGCCTACGCTTGCACATAATACCGCGAAAAGCTACCGGCCGGCATTGAAGCGGGCCAAGGCTCAATTTGGGAAAATGACCGTGGATTCTATCACGGCGCAGGACATTGACACCTATATTAGAGACTTTTCGGCCACCATGGCAAAAAAGACGGCGGTGACGCAGCTTCAGGTCATCCGGCAAATCATGCGGAAAGCGGAGTTGGACGGGGCGATCCGGTACAATCCCGCCGGAGCGGTGAAGCCTCCAAAGAACCTGCCGCAGTCGAGGAGAGAGGCACCGTCAAAGCAGCAGATAAAGCTTATAAAGAACTCCGTCGGATTGCCATTTGGCCTATTTGCGTTTCTGGTCTACAACACCGGTTGTCGCCGTGGAGAGGCTTTGGCGCTGACGGGTAAGGACATAGACCGGAAGAAAAAGCGAATCAGCATCAGGCACTCTGTGTATTATATCGGGAACAGCCCGTACATCAAGGACCCGAAAACGGAGAGCGGAAAAAGGGAAGTTCCGCTGCTGGATGCTTTGGACAGGGTTCTCCCGGAGAAAATTCCGAGCGGCTACCTGTTTGCAGAGCCGGACGGAAAGCCGCTGACAAACGATCACTTCACGGCGCTCTATGATGAGTACAGGGCCGCATCCGGTGTCACGGTGACGCCGCACCAGATCAGGCACGGATATGCAACGGCGCTGTTTGAAAACGGGATAGATCCAAAGACGGCGCAGGTCCTGCTCGGCCATTCCCAGTTGTCCACGACCATGGACATCTATACGCACGTCTGCGAGGATGTGATCTCCGCAGCAGCGAAGAAGATGAACAAGGGGTTTTAACTGTGTTCATCCTGTGTTTATAGGTGTGAAAAACCTTGTCAATGTTTGCACGAACATGAAACGCTGAAAAATAAAGAAAACCGTTGATTTTACTGGGTTTCCAGCAATCTCAACGGTTTTTCTCGTGGCGCAGAAGGAGGGATTTGAAGCATATATTTTTTGTTTAATTGCAGTATTTACGCTCTATTTTGTGTTCGATACTGTGTTCATGCGTTCAGGAATAAAGAAAGCAGGAGGTTTTTGCGAATCTCCTGCTTTCTTTGATTATTTACCGCACTTTATCAAACTGTGTTTGTATATCTGTTAGGTTAGTCCATATTGTACCCCGGCCTGCACGCTCCTGTGACGTACTTCGGATTCCGGTTCCTCCGCATGACGGCGCCTCCGTTGGCGTCATTCCCGGTTCCTGTGTTGCCCTCAATGGTGATGAGGTTGCCGTCCTTGTCGATGGATTCCAGGATGCCGGTGTGCTCTGTCTTGGACTTCTTACCGGAAAAATCAAACATGAGGATGTCCCCAGGCTTGAATCCGGACGTTACCCACTGGCCAGCAGCTTTGTACCGGTTCGCAAGGACGGTGCAGCTGCCGGTCTTATAGAGGTTGAAGCCAGCCTGCTGGAACACCCACCAGACGAACCAAAGGCACCAGGGGACGCCGTTTTGACCAGCGGCAAGGCCGTATTTCTGCCGGTTTGACCCGGCGGGAGATTCAACCACGCCGATTTGCCATGCCGCGATAGCAAGCACAGCGTCACGGGTTTTAGGTTCAATCGTTTTCATTTCTGCTCACCGTCCACCGCATCCTGCACTTTCTGGCTCTGGGTGCCGAAGTAGAACGCGATGATAACCGCGTAGATGGTCATGAAGTCCTGGGAGATCTGTCCGGTGACGGCCATGTAGGCGAATACCGCCGTCAAAACCAGCGTCACAATGGACTTTACTGACAGCAGATTTGCCGCCCGCTTGATGAGCTTCTCTTTCATATGTACTCCTTTCATAAATCCGTGTCCGAATTGGACACACCAAGGGCGGTGTCGTAGACGATGCCGCCTTTTGTGTTTTCCGCCTTTGACTTGTTGAAATATGCCCCCAGCACAACGCCGGTCACTGCCTGAAGCGCGCCGATGAGCGTGGTCAGGTACGGCAGCGCACCGGCGTAGTCCCGCAGGATGGCCAGGGCGCACAGGGCCAGCACGGCGAAGGTGGCGGCGGCGTCAACCATCAGAACGCCGATAGCGATGATGTGGCTGGTGCTGGGACGCTTTGACCTGCGGCCGCTCATGCTGCATCCACCTTGTGGGCCTTTTTGTTGAGGTGTTTGTCCAGCTTGTCCAGCGCCTCATGGACGGGGCCGTTGCACCCCTGCTCCGCCAGCCCCTGCAAACAGGCCTTGATGCCGTAGCACAGCAGCGTCTGCTCCTCCTGGATGTCCTGGATCAGCTTGCTCTGGTGCTTATCGCGCTCGATGTACTTATAGGCCGCGACGACCACGCCGCCGAGGACTGCCAGAGAGCCGACCAGCTTTGCGAGGTTGTTGATGGTATCTGCGTCAATGTACATCAGGCAGTAACCTCCTGAAAATACAGCCCCACCAGCTCATGGGGCAGGTAGTGCAGCGTGATGGTGCCGCCAGCCGCCTCGCCGGTGCGGGTGCAGAGGTATACCTTGCCGTCCTCGCTATCAGAGTAGTACAGGCCGTATGTATACTCCATGCTTCGCGCCGCAGGGATGGGGTCTGCCAGTGTACCGGCGTGGGCCTCATCAATGCGGACGTACAGGGCAGCGGTTCCGACGCCGGGAACCCAGTCCGACTGGAATTTGGGGTCGGGATTGACGCACTTGTAGAGGTCGTTGCCGTATGTGAATCGGTATCCCGCCTCCGCCGTCACGCTGCCAAGCTGCACCAGCTTCTCCCATCTGGGGTACATAGCCTTGGCTTTCAGACCATCGGCGTCGGACAGGCTCTGGGCGGCTTTTTCAATGTAGGGGCGAGTCTGACGCGCCAGTTCAAGCAGATTCATGGTCAATCCTCCAATCCGAGTAAGATTTTTGCCGCCGCCAGCTGCTCCTCCAGCGCCACAATCCGCTCCTCCGGCGTAGGCTCCGGGGCGGGGGTGTCGGAAATAGACTGCTCCCATGCGGCGATTTCTTCGGGGGTCATGTCGCGGTAGGTTGTTCCATCAAAAATACGCTTATTCATGGCGTCACCCCCAAAACAAATCGAGTTCCCGCTGCCATAGTCTGAGTCCCCGTAACTTTGATGTACCCATTATTTGAATTAGTCCAGTTAAGACACGATGCATAAACACTACTAAAAGATGGCGCTGACGAATTTGCGTTATTAATAGCATCCGTAATTACGCGGAGCATAGATAAGTATTGCGGGTCGATAATCTGCACCCCAGCAGGTGTCGGTATCTTGTGAAAGATAACAGAAACAGTTCTCCAATTAATGTGCCCCGTTACTGGGGCTGGAATCACTTTTGCTTCAAAAAGAGTTGTGTCCCAACCGATATAATTAATGACTTTAGCAGTTCCAATCGTCGATGTCTCTGTATCATCTGTATATTTCGGGACATACAGATACACATATACCGTTGATGCTTCTCTGATTTTAGCGGCAACCGGGCCAACAACACTGTTAGGGATTGTAAATTCCGTGACGGCTTCTTCGGTGGTGAAGTCAATCAAAGTCTCAAATCCGCCGCCACTACTACCGCCTCCGCTCGCAGCAGCCGCCCACAGCGCACCAGCCCCATCCACGCCGACGCTCTGTGTCATGGCGTCGGTCTTCGAAACGGGCTTTACTCCGCCCAATACAGTGGAGCTGGCGATGGGGAGGGTATAGCTGTCGCCCGGATCGCCTTTCGGACCCTGAGGGCCGGTATCTCCCTTAGGCCCCTGAGGACCAGTGTCACCTTTCGGGCCCTGCGGTCCAATATCTCCAGTGTCCCCCTTCGGACCCTGAGGGCCAGTTGCTCCAGTGTCTCCCTTTTCTCCTTGAGGCCCCTGCGGTCCAGTATCGCCAGTTTCGCCTTTAGGGCCTTGCAGACCCTGAGGTCCAGTGTCTCCTTTAGGTCCCTGAGGGCCAGGATCACCCTGAGGACCAGCCGGACCACGGGGGCCTGTTTCTCCCGTCTCGCCCTGAGGGCCCTGCGGACCAGTCTCACCTTGAGGGCCTGCAGGACCCTGAGGACCAGGATCACCGATGGGGCCTTGCGGACCCTGTTCGCCCTGAGGGCCCTGCGGACCGGGGTCGCCCTTCTCGCCCTTTTCGCCCTGAGGCCCCTGCGGTCCGACCGCGATGTCCGGAAGGGCCAGCTGGCTCTCCACATATTCGTCCTTGTCAGGGTCCCACACCAGCCAGTAGTCATTGCTTCCTGGAATAGGCGGGTGCTGGTACAGCTCCAGGATGTTTGCCTCCACCTGGTAAAACTCTGTTGGCACTTCAGGCCAGCTACCAACGCCTGTCATGCTGCGGTGGATGTACGTTACCGCTATATTGCTATGGCGGGTAGTGACGCCGTCTGCTGCTGTACCCTTCAGCTGGATTTCATACTCGCCGGCCACGGAAAGGTTGTCCGCAGTCAACACAGCGCCGACGCCGGTATCTGTTGGCGTCAGCAGGATCGTGTCCGCATTGCTGCCGCACTGCACCAGCAGGCGCCACGTGAAGCCTTCCGGCAGGTCGCCAATCACGTCGATTCGGCGGGACAGGTTGTCATACTGGCGGGCGATGGTGCCTGTGACGGAGATACTCCAGTCTTTAAATACGATCATACTTCCTCCTCCCCAGTCAGAAGCAGCGTAAGTGCCGCCCGGTCCAGCGCCGCCTGCTCCGCATCGGCCTCCAACGCAGCTACGCGGGCCTCAAGGTCGGTGGAAGGCTCCAGCTTCGAGATCTCGGCCCGGTCCGCCTCCAGCTCATCCTCTGAGCGCAGGACAGCCGCAGAGCCGTCCCAGAGATAGCGGGGAATGCCGTCCGTGGTGTACAGGCCGCCATCAAAATAATGGCTCTGGCAGAGATTATAGCGGTCTCTGTTGCCTTCGTCGATCTCAAGCCATCCGGTTAGATCGGCGGGCGTAGTGTAGCCGCCATCACAGCGGAGGATGCGGCCCCGGTCGTCGGTCTGGATGTAGACCTTGCTTTTCTGTTCAAAATCCATGACGTCCTCCTTACAGGTCAGCGGTGTTGTAATAGTAGGTCGTTCCATCAATAACGATGGTGCCCTGCGACGGATTCGCACGCATCGTCGGGCGGCAGTCTACGGCCTTTGCAGGGCGCTTGTCGGCGGCGGAGTACAGCTGATAGAATCTCTGGCACCGGAGCAGCTGCTCACCGTAGTCCGGGATCTCGTTGAGAATCCAGCTTCCGTCATCCTGATGGGCAAGCGTCTGCTTGTCGCCGAGTTCCAGCTTTACATACTCAAATTCCACCGTGCCGGACGATACAACGCCAATCGAGATACCGTCGACCGCTCCGTCTGCAACGGTGAATGTCTTCGAGATAACGCCGGCTCCTTTGATATATACGGAATCTCCAACGGTTGCGGTCCCTTTACGCATATTCAGCATACCGAATACCCCGTTTGCGTTCGGGTTTTCACACGCAACGACCTTTGCGGAAAGCGTATAGGTGCCAGCGGGCAGAGTTTTCTCGAAAATCTGCCGGAGCGAAGAACCGCCTGATGCATTTCCGCCGCTCATGCTGATATGTCCGTTTTCCAGAACGCTCACGGTGGCAGATGAGTATCCGTATGTTTTCCATCGGTCTACGATGTACACAGCCGGAGACCCCGGTACGCTCGTATTTCCTCTCTGGTTTACCGCGAAATCCGGGTTGTCCAGAAGATTGGGGTTGGAGAGCTGCGGGGCGAGGGCCACGGCGTCATCGATCTGCTGGGCGGTGTGGTCCAGCTTGTCCACCTGTTCCACGGCCCCGGTGATGGGGTTTGTGATGCTTACAACAGTTGCCATAATGCCTCCTTAGTAGTAGATCAGCAGGACACCGGGAGCACCGTCGCCGCCATCGGAGCCGTTACCGGCGGTCATGGTGTTTTCTGACGCCTCAAATGTGGGGGCAGGGGATGTGGAGTAGTTGTTCTCCACGTAAGCGCCGCCGCAAGCACCGGCACCGCCGCCGCCGTTTCCGCCATAGCCTCCGGTGCCGGGATTGGACGGAACCGGTGGCGGAAGCGCTGTTGCGCCGATACCGCCGGTGCCGCCTGTGGCTCTTGCACCGCTGCTCCATGTGCTGGCAGAAGCTCCATCAAGAGTTCCGTTTCCGCCTGGTGCGCCGTAAGCAGCACCGCCGCCGTACGCACCGAACGCTGTTGCGCCCTTATATCCGTAGGTCCCGTCGATGTTGCCGGTGGAAGATTCCTTGCTTTCCGATGCTCCGACAGATGTGCCGCCAGCGAAGGTCTGGCCAAAGCCCGTGACGGATTCCGCCTCCACGGTTTGCCCGTCGGCGTTCTCGTCAAAGCCGCCGCCAGCGCCGCCGGGGATGCCTGCCCCGCCGGGAGCGCCGTACAGCTTGCCGTTGATGGGATCATAGTACCCGGTAGAGGTCACCGGTGCGCCTTCGGTGGTGTAACTGCCGACCGTGGTGTCTCCGCCGCTCTGGCCGGGGGCGTTTTCTCCATCCGCAAACAGGCCGCCTTTCCCACCTTCACCGATGGATACATTCAGCGCGGTTTGACCGGCCACAATGTCCTCCAATGTCACCCGCAGGATGCGGGCGCCTGCGCCGGGGTCACCGGCCTTACCGCCTGCGGCAGGTCCGGGAGGATAGTAATACTTCGTCCTGTATACGATGCTGGTGCCGCGCTGAGTGCTCTCCGTCGTTCCGCTCTTAACCTCACCAGCGTAGCCGCTGGAGCCGCCGGGGCCGCCGGAGATCAGCACCAGCTGCACCTTGTCCTTCGCCTCCGCAGGGATTGTGATGCTGCCGGACTGGGTGACTACCAGCACATGGTCGTAGGTGTTGCCGGAGATGGAGGGGATTTTGCCCACCTGCACCGTGGTGTCTGCAACGACCTTGGCGCTGAGGCGCACATCCTGAGATTCGATCATCCCGGCGGCGGGGGCGTCGTAGGGGTCGGAGAAGATGGCGGCGTCCGCGGGCTGTTCCCCGCGCCACACTGTTGCCATATCCACCGTTTTCTGGGAGGAGTAGAACTCCAGCCAGCGCTGGGCAACGGATTCCGCGTTGAGGGCGTTGACGAGGGTGCAGTCGTCCAGCCGCTTTGTGGCCTGTTCGGAGGCCGTCAGAGATCCCGCTGTGACCACCCGTGTCGTGTGGCTGTACTTGTACCCGGTGAGTGTGCAGGCCATGCTTGGCGCAAGAACAGCGTAGTTGACGCCGCTTTCCAGAATGGTGGTGCCGGTGATCTCCAGATCGTGCATCGGGTTGTCGAAGGTGATGAGAGCACCTGTGACGCTGACGCCCTTCGGGGTGATGATGGTATCACCAGTCGCCTCGCCTTCCAGCAGGGTGGTGAGGATGTCGTTGGGCGTCTTTGCATAGGCGTGCTCTGTGATCTTGACCGCCTGATAGCGCGTCGGAGTGTCCACGGAGCCGCCGATGAAGATGTCCTTGTCCCTGATCTCCGTGGGACTGGTAGTGTCCGGAGCCGCAAAGCGGACAGAGCCGTCAGCGTTGGTGCGTACCACCGCACCGGAAGCCGTCAGCAGCTTCCGCAGGTTGTTCCGGCGGTTATCCACCGGCAGCCAGCCGTAGACGTTGATGGACGCCACGGCGGTGTCAACGGTATACGGGAACACCCCGCCGATGATGTCCGCCAGAACGGTGGAAAACGGCACATTCTCGTACAGGCCGCCGTAGTGGCGGCTTTTTGCGATCAGGCCGATGCCGGACACGCAGGAGAGCAGATACTTGTATTTTCCGGTCCGCTTCACGGATTCCAGATACTGCCGGAGCATCAGCTTTCCACGGTGGGTCCATGTGACCGGTGCGCCATAGGTAAAGCTGTCCACAGGTTTGCTGCTTAGGCGGGAGATCATAAAGCGCCCGTCCGCGTTCATCATGGCAAAGCTGGGGCCGCTGTCGGCCAGCATCAGCAGGGCATAGGCGTAGTCCCATACCTCCGCCTCGAAGGTGTCGTAGACCAGCTCGTCGCCCACAATGGTGCTTTTCCGGTACCCGGTGGCGCTGGCGATGTCTCCATCTGCGTAGACCTTGCCGTCGTAGCCGATCTCGTTAAGTGCCACTGTTTGCCACCTCCGATGCAAGCCTCTGGGGCGATTTTGCCCGGAACGTGATGGACAGATTGCCCCAGACCGTCCCGTCATCCATCAGGATCACATTGTCCTCTGCGCCGGTGATGCCAGCGGTGAAGGAAAGCGTACTCTGGCCATAGGGGACCACCAGCGTGTGGAACTCCACCGGAGCGGTGAGGATGCTGTACAGGGTGTCATAGTCCGCCCGTGTCAGCCCGGCAGAGGTGTCAAAGGCCAGAATGTAGTCGTAGTAGGTGCCGTATACGTCCCGAATCCAGTCCCCGCGCTTGGAGTTGCCGGCGTTGGGACCGTCCTCGATACGGGCCTGCCGCTTGATGTACTCGACGCCAACGTCAAAAGACGCACCGTCAATGGTCACTACTTGTCGAATCATCGCACGTCCTCCCACTTGCCCTGTGCCTGCAATTCCTTGATGATGTACGGGGTGATGGCGTGGGCCATTTCACGGGGGGAGACATTCAGGCCGACCTCCATCTTGGACGGGGCGGAGAACCCACCGCCGCTGCCGCCGGATGCAGCTCGCTCCATGCCGTCCACGCCGCCCAGAGCGGTGTATTTTGCGTTCTCGGCAGCGGTCAGGACCCGTTCACCGTAGTCCAGATAGGCGGGCGTCCAGTCAGCCATTACGAAATCCTCGCCGGACTGGTGGCGGGCGGCATACTCGCTGACGGGCTTAAATGTTCTTCCGGGAGCAGGTCCGAGATGCTGCTTCTCGGCCCGCTTGAATGTTCCGTTCGCCTGCATCTCTGCGCCCTTTTTGTAGTCGACATACCCGGAAACGTGATCAAAAAGGCCGTTTGCGTCATAATCCGCCAGAGTATAAAGGCTCTCCATGTTTTCGAACTGCGAGTTCAGTACCTCATCTTGGGCGGATTTCAGTTCGAGAATAATGGCGATAATGGCCCCGATGCCGGCTATGGCGGCCACAGTAGCCCATCCGGCAGGGCCGAGGGCACCCAGAATCGTGGAGCCGAGACTGCTTGCCGCCGTCCCGGTAGTACCGAGAGCAGCTGTAAGCCCTCCGGCAGCTTCCGCGCCGGACAGGGCGGACGTAATGCCCTTAATGCTTTTGGTGACACTGTCGTACAGTTCCTCGGCCTTGATCATGGCCTTCCACGCCGCATACGCAGCCGTGGCGGTGCCGAGCGTCCCGGCAAGTACCTCCAGAGCGTCCTTGTTCTCGCGGACCCACTGGACGCCGTCACGGGCTACGGAGATGATCTCCTCCGCGATGGGCATAAGGTCCTGGCCGATTTCCGCCGCCAGCGTCTGGATTTCCAGCTGCAGGATGCGCTGCTGGTTGGCGAGGCTGTCAGAGGTGTTGGCGAAGTCGCCCTGGGCGTCTGCCGTGGCGCTCATGATGTACTGATACCGCAGGGTTGCCTGCTCTGCCTGGGTCATCTCCTGGTATGCCTTTGTGATGCCCTCGGACATGGCAAAGGATTCCAGGTTGACCACGGACATATTGATGCCCAGCTGCTTCAGCGGCTCCGTCTCACCGGAGATGCCGGAGCGGAGCTTTTCAAATGCCTCGGAGGGGTCGAGGTTATAGAAAGATGCCATATCACCAGCGAGGCCAGCCAGAGACATGGACATCTCCTCCATGTCCGCCTGCCCGACGCCCATGGACTTGAACATGGCGCCCAGTGTGGAGGTGAACTGCTTGGCCTGCAATTCACTCTCGCCGAAAGCCTCTGCGGCGTTCCTTGCCCATTCGTTGATGCGAATGGCTCCCTCTGCGCCAAAGGTGGTGTCCACCACGTTCTGCACCTCATTGAGGTCGGAAGCTACGCCCACGGCGGCTTTGCCGAACTCAATGACCTGCTTCACCACAAACGCAGAGCCGATGGCCTTTGCAATTTTGGCGGCGGAGGCAGATACGGCGCTTTCCGCACCGTCCATGGTATCTTCAACGGTGTCCTCAAACCGGCCGCCGGTTTTTTTGGCCTCTTTCTCGAACTCGTCGAGGGCCTTCATGGCCTGCGAGTTGTCGCCTTCGATTTTGTATACGACCTTTCCGTCCTCAGCCATCGTTTTCACCTGCCTTTGCGTTGCTCATCATCTGCTTTGCGATATTCTGCAAGCCGGCCTGCCACTGGGCCTGACGCTCCTCCTCCGAAATGTGGAGGCGATAGGCGGCTTTTGCTTTCATAAGGTCATGTATCTGCTTTTGGTTGTACTTGTTTGGTTTGGGAACCTCACAGGTGCGTATCTGAATCAGACGGCCAAACGCACTGTCCGCCGGCAGGTTCTGCAACAGGGCGATAAACGCTGTCCAGTGCAGCTTCCCCCGCATGGAAAAGAGGTCGATTCCGTAGACCGAAAGAAAAGATGCGTATATGACGGCGGCGTCCTGCTCGAAATCAAAGGAGCGGACGCCGCTGTTTTCTGATTTGGGACACAGCAGCTCAAGGGCGGCGCCAACCAGCTCGGCGTCCGGCTCCACACCGTCACCGAAAAGCAGGAAGGTGAGATATTCTTCCTTCTCCGCGTCGCTGAAATCCTTCCGTTTCAAAAAGGACATCGCCTCAAGCACCCGGTCAAAGGATGCGAACAGGCGGTACTCCTTGCCCCGGTGCTCCAGCTTGTCCGGGAGGGCTTCGTATAGCGTCATACTCTCGCCGCCTTCATGGCGTCCATCCGGTGCCGGGACAGCTTTCGCAGCTCCGGTCCGATGGTGTGGAAAATGTACGGCATGATATGGTCCAACATTTCCAGATAGCGGCCATCATAGTGGGACAGGATCACGTCAGCGTCCGCACCGAAGATCAGGTGCAGCAGCTGCATGACAATATTGCCGTAGGCTTCCAGAGACTGCTCGTCCTTGGGGTCAATGGCGACCTGCGCCGCCTTCAGGGCGTTGATGGTCTCGTTGTAGCGGCCCAGCAGCTTATCCATGCAGATGGAAACGTGGATGGTGTGTACCACTTTGCCGGATTCGTCCAACAGTTCGATGTCGTCCTCAAAAGGGACGGTTTTTTTCAGCTGATACATAAAGCCCTCCCGTTACGCTCAGGCAGTCGCCGAAGTAGGCGCGCCGTTGAAGCGAAGCTCGAAGGAGATGGCGCTGTCATCGGTGGAGGCGCCGGAAAACTCCTGAATGTTGCAGATGGTGCAGTCCACGGTGTAGGTGGTCACCTTGGGAGATGCGCCGCTGTTGTCGGTGACCTTCAGCTGGAAAGAGGAGCTGCGGTTGGTGTCCAGCTTGTACTTGTTGCCGAAGATATAGTCCTGAGCCGCGTCGCCCTGGACCCGGCGGCCGGTGAAGGTGAAGGCGGGGGCCATGCCGGTGACATGGTTCCGGGCAAAGCCCTTATCGTTGAGGAAGAAATACTGCTGGACAACCTCGTTCAGCGCCTCGGACACGTTGTCAAGGCCATTTTCTAACTTGGCGTAAGTCCAGGTTTCCGAGCTTTTAGAAGTGCCAATACTGGCTTCGAGGTTATAAATAGTCAGCAGATTGTCCATCGTGCTCACTCCTTATCTCAGATAGAATTTCACCCGCAGGGAGGACCCGTACAGCCATTGACTGTTCAGCTCCCGGCTCAGATAGGCGGGGGCGGCGACGGTCGCAATGTCGGTGATCTGCCACTGCGGGGCGCTGGGGTATGTCTTGGTTTTGGTCAGGGCCAAATGGATGGCGTGCAGGGCCTCGGAGACCGCCTGCTGGCTGGCGTTCTTGCCGTTGCAGACGATGGTGCGCTGGTAGGCCATGCCCTTGTCCAAAAAGGTGGACGCCGGGGCGCCGGTGGCCCAGGTCATGCAGATGCCATTGTCAGCGGGGAGAGCGCCGGTGGTGATGTCGGCATAGGGATTTGTGTCCTGCGCCATGGCGATCACCGCCGCCAGAATCTCATCAAATGCGTTCATTAGCCCATCCCCTTTGCAAATGATTTCTGCGCGATCTTCTGCCAGTCCTGTCCGAAATGGTCGTGCGCCTCCTCACACCAGAGGATAGAGGCGTTGGGGTTCTGCTCCAGAGACGGTGCGCCCGTGTAATACTGCCGCCGCGCATACGGCGTATTCCACACCAGCAGGCCGTTTTCAATGTCGCTGGCGGTCTGGCTGGATTCGATCAGCGTGCCTTGGTCCCGCTTGGCGAAGTAGTTGCAGTCGGAAAGGGCCTGCTCCGCCACCGCCGCGACCATGGACATCTTTCCCGCCTTGATGCGGGCGGCCACACGGGAGCGGTCCATGGAGATTTTCACGCCCATGGAACCACCTCACACAAGCCCCAGCTCCCAGTGATGGAGCTGGCCGGTATCGTCGTAGAGCGTCTCCACCGTCAGGACGGTGTAAGGCGTGCCCTGGAACACCATCACCATGGGCTGGCCGTTTTTCTCGCTCTGACGCTGCATGGCGTCAAAATCCAGCCCCCGGGGCGTGGAGCGGACGGCGTCCACAAAACAGAGGCTCCGCAGGACCGCCTCGGTGTTGTCCTTGGTTTTCCGTGTCTCGTTGCTGGGTTGGATGCAGATGCACCCGAGGGCCGTCTCCGTCCATGCAGGCTTCTGCCACATATCCACGCCACTGCACACCCGCAGCGTCGCAGACTGCTTGAGGATGCGGGCCGGGATAGGGGAGAGGTGGGCCATTTACCACCACCCCCTCGCACCGGCAACAGGGACCGCCGGATTCAGCAGGCCCGTCTGTTCCAGATAGGCAACAGCCTGCGGAGCGATCATGGACGCACCGCCGGACCGCGTCGCAGCACCGCCGCCGGTGACGGAGACCTTGCCTACGGTGAAGCTGTTTTCCATCAGGCCTGCGCTGGCCGCCTCGATGCCGTAGACGGCATAGTAGTCGATCTGAGCGCAGATGGCCTTCTGGTACAGCACCTCAAGCTGCGGCGGGACAGCCCGGAAGCGGATGAGCGCATTGACTGCGTCCTCCGCCCGGGCTTCC
>CAMGRA010000016.1 GCA_946061345.1 uncultured Clostridia bacterium
CACAGACGCGGAAATCCGGTGGTAGCTCCAGGAGATAGGCATATTCCCTCAAAAGTGAGCTGCAAAAGGAATGTACGGTGGAGATCTGCGCCAGATAGACGCGGCTCATCTGCTTCTGCAAATGCCGGTCGTCGGGGCGCTGGGCAAGCTCCTTGCTGAGCTGGGCGATCAGCTTTCCCCGCAGCTCGGAAGCAGCCGCCGTGGAAAAGGTGATCATCAGAAAATCGTCCACATTCTTCTGCTCCGTTTCCACGCGGCGCAGGATGCGGTCAATGAGTACCTTCGTCTTGCCTGAGCCTGCCGCTGCGGAAACCAACAGCGTCCCGCCCCGGTTTTCCACCACGGCCTGCTGTTCCTTGGTCAAAATGATCTCAGCCATCGTCTTCCGCCTCCCCGATCCGCTGCCAGAATTCGTCAGGCGTGCGGATTTTTTTCAGCCAGCGCTCCGTCCCGCCGCCGCGGCAGACCGCAGCGTAGGGACACCAGGCGCAGGCGTTGTCGTTCTGGTCCTTAAAATAGGGATTCGGCTCCACCGCGCCTCTGCAAAGCTCGTCAGCCAGCGCCGCCACGGTGGAAAACACAAAGCCCTCCAGCCGGTCAAGCTGCTCCGGCGTGAACAGGTCACCCTTGCGCCCGCCGTTTTTATCGTAGGCATAGGGCATATACACGGGCTGGCCGGTGCACGGCTCCATGGCCTGCAGCACCGGCTCCGAATCCAGGATAAGGCCGCTGCGCCGGATGCTCTGCCGGTGCTTCGACTCCCGCGTTTTCGCGTCCATTTTATCCTTGATGGTGATTTTTCCCGCTCTTGCTGGGAAATAGAGCACACCGGCAGGCTCAAGGGGTGTCTGCAAAAGCGCCGTTCCCGTCTGCCGCAGGGCAAAGAGATACAGGAGCATCTGCAGGCCCAGGCCGTTGAAAATGCTGGTATAGTCAAAGCTCTTTTTGCCCGTTTTGTAGTCCACAACCCGGACATAGACCCGGTCGTCGCAGCGCCAGATGTCCGCGCGGTCCACATAGCCCTCCAGCTCCGCCACGGCTTTTTCTCCCACGATACTGACGGCAGGCAGTGCGCCGTTCTCGGCAAAATGCAGTTCGAACCACCGGGGCGTAAAGTCGGAAGCAGACAGCTCCCGGTAAAGCTCCGTCACGACCTTGCGCACCTCGGCAAAGTTGCGGCGGAAAAGCTGCTCTGCCCGGGCAGACTCCCACAGCTCTGCAAGCTCCCGGGCGGCAAATTCCTCCATCCGCGCCTCCGCGATCTGAAGCACACGGTCCAGGGAGACGGCATGAAAGCCGCCCTCTGACTGGACGGTTCGGGCAGTATGCTCCAGAACGGCGTGGACAAAGGTTCCGTAAAGGGATGCGTCCACCTCCGCCGTTTCCCGCTCCCGGGCGCGCAGGCCGTATTCCAGGAAGTAGGCAAAGCGGCAGGAGGCCAGCTTGTCGATCTTTGACGAGGAAAGGCGCAGCTTATCTCCGTAAAGGCTGCGGACCGCACTGCCGGACAGGTTGCCGGGGGCATAGTCCCTGGACGCTGCAAGACGCTGTGCCTCCTGCCGTAGGTCCTCCGGCGCGGAGACACGGGCCGTCTCCCCTGCCGCGGTCAGATAGGAAAGATACTCCCGGCGGGCACGGCAGACAATCTCTTCCTCACCGCCGCAGACCTCCGCCTTGGGAAACAGGGCTTGGGCGCGGCGGTAGAGATAGGCCTCCGTGCCGCTGACGGCGCTGAGATAGAGGCGTTTTTGCGGTGCGTTGAGGACGCTGTCAATGGCCGCCAGTTCCCGGTTCAGCCGTCCCGCCGCTGTCGGCGCGACACCGATGCCCAGCCGCATAAAGTCCTTTCGTTCGCTGTCGGTCAACAGGCTTTTCGCCGCCTTTGCGCTCGGGAAGCTCTCCTCCCGGGCACCCAAAAGGAAAACATAGTCCGTGTCACAGCGCCGCTGGGAAAGGAGGCTTCCCACGCTGACGCAGTCGAGACTGGCGGGAATGGTGCCCACAGAGCATTGTGACAGGGCCGTTCGGAAAATGCGGCAGAAGTCCTCCGGGGAACGGACGCTGGCACCCAAAACGCCGTAGATCTGCTCCATCAGACCGGTCAGGAGGGCGTAGACCTGGGTGTACTCCTGGACCTGCTGCAAAGTTCCCTGGCTCTGGGCCGTTTCGGCGTAGGTTTTCAATGTATCTTCCAGGCAGATGTCCTGCACAAAGGCGTAAAGGCCCAGCACCATCTCCCCTGTTGTCTTTGCGCTGCGCAGCGCAGCACGCAGCTTCAGCAGCGGACCGATCACACGCTTGCGGGCTTCGTTGAGGGATTCCAGCTCTCCGGCAGCAGACGCGCCGCTTCTCCGGTGAAGCCCGCCCGGATCCATGGTCCAGGTCTGCTCCCAGCGCTTGCCGCTGATGTTCCAGAGCAGAATATAGTCCTCCAGCCGGTCGCACTGTTCCCGCTCCAACGGCACATAGCCCGACTTTATATAGGCCAGAACATCCTCTGTCTCCATAGCGCCGGAGGCAGCCTCCAGAGCGCTGAGCAGCATATGTACCACGCTCTGGCGCAAAATGTCCGTATCCCCCGCGAAGTAGGCGGGAATGGCGCTGCGCGTAAGGACCGATTCCAGCACCGGGCGGTATTCGGCAAAATCCGCGCAGGCAATGGAAATATCCCGCCAGCGCGCGCCCTCCGACACCAGACGCAGAATCTCGCCGGCTACCGCGCGGCACTCATGCTCCTTGTCCGGGCTGCTCAAAAACCGCAGTGCCTCCTGGTCGCCGGGATAAGGCCCACCGCCGCCGGTAAACAGGTGCTTTCTCAGATATGGCAGGGGCTGACCGTCCTCCTCTGCCGGGAGGGTGTGTATTTTCACTTCCTCGTTTTGCAGCCGCGCCCGGTTCAAAAGGGAGCGCGCCGTTTCCCGCGCCGCCTCGAACTGCTGGCCGCCGTCGCTCAACCCATCGCATTGCAGGCAGACAGACACCCTTGCGCCGCCATTCAAAAGTTGGGCTATGATTTCCGTCTCGATGCCGTTGAAATCCGTAAAGCCGTCAAAGAAAAAGCATTTTCCGGCGGCAAAGTCCGAATTCTCCAGCGCCGCGCACAGGCGGGTCAGCTTGCTGTCCGGCGTCTGGCAAAGATGGGCGCTGACCGCGTCCAGGCTCTCCATCAGGAGAGCAAATTCCTCCGTCTTTACCGCCAGAGTCCCGGTCATGGAGGCAGTGGCCTGACGCAGGCGTTCCGGGGTCACGCAGAAGCCGCGAAACTCGTCGAACATATCCAAAAGCTGCAGCAAAAATTCCGGCCTGCTGACGCTGCTGCCGTAGATCTTCAGCCGTGAACGCACCTGCTCCACCGCCAGAGACATCATGAGCAGCCGTCCTGCCGCGTCGGTCTCGCCGTCGGCAATGCCGCCCACCAGAGAGAACACCCGGTTTGCCAGGCGGGAAAAGCTCAGTACCTCTGCGTGAAGACTGATGCTGTCGCCGCCGTAACGGCAAAGCGTCCGCTCCATGGAGTGTGAAAACTGCTCCGGCACCAGCAGATACAGGCCGTTCTCGCCCTTTTCCGCGCGGGTGCAAAGCTCCGTCAGCAGCCGCGATGTATTCATTTTTCTGTCAGTTGAAAGCCAAAGCTCCAGCATGATTTTCACCTCACGACCATCATACCACACAAACCGCCAAAAAAACAGTTAAATTTGCAATGTACCGGAAAGCCTATTGCCAGAACCGAGCCACGGATGGTATATTAAGGATAGAAAAACCAGTTGTGGAAAGGAAACGCTTATGTATAGAGTTTTCATTGTGGAGGACGACCGGGGCATTGCCGACGGCCTGACGCAGCAGCTCAGCCACTGGAATATGGAAAGCCGGGTTGTCTCCGATTTTCGGAACATCCCCGCCGAATTCGCCGAATACGCGCCCCATCTGGTCCTGCTGGACATTTCCCTGCCCTTTATGAGCGGCTACCATTGGTGTTCAGAGCTGCGGAAGGTCTCCAAGGTGCCCATTATCTTTCTCTCCTCCAGCGCCGACAACATGAATATCGTCATGGCCATGAATCTGGGCGCCGACGATTTTATTGCCAAGCCCTTTGACACCGGAGTCCTGATCGCAAAAATACAGGCCTTACTGCGGCGCACTTATGATTTTGCCGGCAGTATGCCTGTTTTGGAGCACCGGGGTGCCCTGCTCAACACCGGCGACGGCAGTCTGGTCTACAACGGTGCGCAGCTCGCGCTGTCCAAGAACGAGTACCGTATTTTGCTGGTACTGATGAAAAACAAGGGCAAGACCGTCAGCCGGGAAAAGCTGATGGAAGCTCTCTGGCAGACCGACGAATTTGTCGACGAAAACGCCCTGACCGTCAACATCGGCAGGCTGCGAAAAAAACTGGACGCTGCGGGTCTGACAGGCTTTATCCAGACCAAGTTCGGCGTCGGCTATGCCATTTTATAAGGCGGTGTATGTATGCGCTTCTTTTTTCAATATCTGAAAGACCATATCCGGCCGCTGCTGCTTTTTCTGCTCTGCGTCTGTATTTTTGCCGCCGCCTTTGCGCTGTATCACCTGCCCCTTGGTGCCGTTCTCTATCCGGCCTGCCTGTGTTGCGCACTGATTCTGATTTTCTGCGCGGCGGAAACCTGTCGCCGCGCAAAAAAGCACCGGACGCTTCAAAGGCTCCAAGCTCTGCCGGAGGACCTCTGTGAAGTGCTGAAAGAATACGACACAGCCGACGACCGGGATTATCAGGCGCTCATCGGGCTTCTGTGCGACCGGGAGGCAAAGGCGCGGGCCCTTTCCGACGAGGCCATGTCGGACATAGTGGACTACTACACCACCTGGGTCCACCAGATCAAGACGCCCATTGCCTCCATGCGTCTGACTCTGCAAAACGAGGACAGCCCCATGTCGCGGCGGCTCAGCGACGATCTGTTCCGCATCGAGCAGTATGTGGAGATGGTCCTCACCTATCTGCGGCTGGACGCAGGTCCCTCCGATTATGTTTTCCGGGAGTGCGCCCTCGACACTGTTATCAAGGGCAGTCTCCGCAAATTTGCCGGGCAGTTTATCGGCAGGAACATCGGCCTTTCCTTTACGGAAACGGGCGAAACGGTCGTGACCGATGAAAAATGGCTGGCCTTTGTGCTGGAGCAGCTTCTCTCCAACGCACTGAAATACACGCCGCAAGGGACCGTGTCGGTCTATATGGAAGCGCCGGGGATCCTCTGCATCCGCGACACGGGTATCGGGATCGCCGCCTGCGACCTGCCCCGTATCTTTGAAAAGGGCTATACGGGCCGTAATGGCAGGACGGACAAGACTGCCAGCGGTCTGGGGCTTTACCTCTGCCGCCGGGTCTGTGAGAATCTGGGCCACTGCATTTTTGCGACATCCGTCCCCGGGGAAGGCACCTGCTTCCGGCTGGATCTTTCCCAGTACCGGACGCGGTTTGAATAATTGTGACAAAACCGTTAGATTTGGGGGGCAGTTTGTAAGAAGAACCAATGGAGGATAATATCTCCGCACGGTAAAATACAGGCAGAAACCAAAAGGAGGTATTCGTATTTTATGAGCTTACTGACCGTAACACATCTGAGGAAAATCTATTCCACCCGCTTCGGCGGCAATCAGGTGGAGGCGCTCCGGGACGTGAATTTCAGCGTGGAAAGCGGCGAATACGTCGCCATCATGGGTGAATCCGGTTCCGGCAAGACCACGCTTCTCAATATTCTTGCGGCTCTGGACAGGCCCACCTCCGGGTCCGTCATTTTGGAGGGCCGGGACTTTTCGCAGATCAGAGACGGAGACGTCGCCGCCTTCCGCCGGGACAACCTGGGCTTTGTGTTTCAGGAGTTCAATCTTCTCGACACCTTTTCTCTGGAGGACAATATCTGTCTGCCCCTGGTGCTTTCGGGGACGCCCTATAGACAAATGCGGGAACGCCTTGCACCCGTCGCGGAAGAACTGGGTCTGACCGAACTGCTGAAAAAATATCCCTATGAGGTCTCCGGCGGCCAGAAGCAGCGGGCAGCCGTAGCACGGGCGATCATCACGGAGCCGAAGCTCCTGCTGGCTGATGAGCCTACGGGCGCTCTGGATTCCAAGGCCACGGATGAGCTGCTGCGGCTGTTCGGGCGGATCAATCAGAACGGGCAGACTGTTCTGATGGTCACTCACTCTGTCAAGGCAGCAAGCCATGCCGGACGGGTCCTGTTTATCAAGGACGGCGTGGTGTTTCACCAGATCTATCGAGGCAGCGACAGCAATGAGCAGCTTTATCAGCGGATTTCCGACACGCTCACCATGCTCCAGTCGGGAGGGGATGTCCGATGAAGGCACGTCTCTATCCCCGACTCGCTCTGGCGGGCATCAAACGAAACCGCCGGCTGTATCTTCCCTACATTTTGACCTGCGTCGGCATGGTCACAATGTTTTACATCATGCAGTCCCTGTGCCTTTGCCCGCTGCTGCACGAGATGAAGGGCGGCTTCAACATGGAATTCGTCCTGAAGCTGGGCCGGTTTGTCATTGCCATTTTTTCCCTCATTTTTCTGATTTACACCAACTCTTTCCTGATCCGCCGCAGAAATAAGGAATTCGGCCTCTACCATGTCCTGGGCATGGACAAAGGCTGCATCGGGCGTATCATCGTCTGGGAATCCCTGTATGTCTCGTCCATTGGACTGCTCGGCGGTATTGCCGTCGGTATTGCACTCTCCAAATTCGCGGAGCTGGGTCTGTGTAACGTTCTGCGTCTGCAAACGGACTACCGTTTCACTGTAGCCCCTGAGGCCGTGGGTCTGACCGTCGGGATCTTTGCCATCATTTTTCTGTTTCTTTTCCTGAAAGCCCTGTGGCAGGTCCGCGCCTCCAAGCCGCTGGAGCTGATGCACAGCGAGAATCTGGGCGAAAAGCCGCCGAAAGCCAACTGGATTCTGGCGGTACTGGGCTTTCTGCTGCTGTCCGGCGCCTACGTCATCGCCGTGACCATCAAGAACCCCGTGCAGGCCTTTACCCTGTTCTTCGTGGCGGTCATCATGGTCATTCTCGGCACCTATCTGCTCTTTACTGCCGGGTCCGTGGCTCTATGCCGTATCCTGCAGAAAAATCCGGCCTATTATTACAAAAAGCAGCATTTTATCTCTGTCTCCTCCATGGCCTTTCGTATGAAACGCAACGGTGCGGGTCTTGCTTCCATCTGCGTTCTTTCGACCATCGTGCTGGTGATGCTGTCCTCCACCGCAAGCCTCTATTTCGGGGCAGAGGACTCACTCGTCGATGCCTATCCCCGCGACAGCTATATCAGCGTCATAGGCAACGACCTGTCTGACATTCAGGATGAGAAGGTCAGTCAGCTTCGCAGCGGATATGAGCAGGTCTTTGACGACTACGGCGTAGCCCCGGAAAATGTCACCGAGTACGCCTATGTGACGGTAGACGCGCAGATCCAGGAGGGAGTTTTAGTCCCCGTTGAGGAGGATACGGTCGGCTTTGACAGCTATGATACTCTGCGGGAACTGTATTTTATTGGTTTGGCAGATTACAACCGACTGATGGGGACAGACCTTGCGCTGGAGCCGGGTCAGGCCATGGTAGGCGCGCTGCAATGCAGCTTCACTTCCCCGAAGCTGTCTTTGCCGGGTTTGGAGCTGCAGGTCATCGGGGAACTGGACGCGCTGCCTGACTTCAGTGACGATACCATCGGCATCATCCCCTCTGTCATGGCCGTGGTCCCGGAGCTGGAAACGCTTCGGCCTCTTGACGGCCAGGCTCTTTGCCGCAGCAGATGGTACTACGGCTACGATCTGGATGCCGGCGACGCTGTGATGATTGAAGTTCTGGATTCGCAGAAGGATTCCATCGGAGACAGCTATCTGGACGACTGCAACGGCTACGGCTTTTCCTCCGGCTGCATTGCCGAGGCGCGCTATTATTTTTATGAGACCTGTGGCGGCCTGTTTTTCCTGGGCATCCTGCTGAGCATCGTTTTCCTCTTTGCCACCGTCCTTATCATCTACTACAAGCAGATCTCCGAGGGCTATGAGGACCGCGCCCGCTTTGAGATCATGCAGAAGGTGGGCATGACCCGGCGGGACATCCGCAAGAGCATCGATTCACAAATATTGACGGTGTTTTTCGCGCCGCTGGTCTTTGCGGGGCTGCATCTGTCCTTTGCCTTCCCCATGGTGTGGAAGCTGCTGCAGCTCTTGCGGCTGAAAAATCTGACCCTGGTCATCCTCGTGACGGTCGCCGGATTCCTGCTCTTTGCGCTCTTTTATGCCGCCGTCTATAAGGCCACTGCCGGTGCCTACTACCGTATTGTCAGCGGGAAGAAAAAGGACTCCGTATAACTTTCCGAAATGCCTCTTGACGCTTCCCGTGGAATGAGTACGGGAGGGTGGTTTCCCTTTCCGCTCAACCGGCGGCAGGCTCAGGAGATCCAGTCAATGAGCTGCTGGAGCCATTCAAAGGACTTGAAGCGCAGAGTGTACGCCTCCTCGCCGCCGGTGATGAGTTCGGTTTCCGAATTCTCCATGCCGCCTGCCTCAGCGCAGGTCTTCAGCGCATCGGTGGTCGCTGCCGTGCAGAGGGACGGGAACACCACGCACCACCAGTTATGACCGCCGGCTGCGCCGATGGAAACGCGGAGGGCCGGATAGCTGCCCGCGGGGAGCGTGAAGGTATCGTAATCCCTGGTCGGGAATTCCTCTACGCCGAGAGAAACGGCGACGGGATAGGGCTGCTCCTCTGCGGTCATGGCGGCAGAGGCAGCAGCCTCCACCTCCGACAGGTGCGCAGAGAGAACCGCTCTGGCCGCCTGTGCGTCGGTGCAGGAGGCAGTCAGGGCAGAGACCTCCGCCAAAACCGCGTCACGGATGCGGAGCTTCTGGGCCTGGTCAGCCTCAGAGTCTGAATTGGCGACCACATGGAGCCGCACTGTTTTTTCCGCCAGCGTCTGCTGGGTCCAAAGGGTTTCTACGCTGCCCAGAACCAGAGCGGTAAAGGCCACCAGCAGAACCCAAAGAAAAAATCTTTTTTTCATAAAAAACACCGTCCATATGTAGGATTTTTCCTGCATTATGGACGGTGTTTGCATTATTTATACTTCATACTGCCCATGCCGGCGCAGAATCATACCAGAAGATAAAATGGTTTAAAACCTTTTTATAGCGCCGGAGGCGCGTCAAATTCTGCATGAGACGGCACAGCGTGCCTTAAGCACGATGTGAGTGTGCGCAGCACACGGGATTCTTGACGAAACTTTTTCATCAAGAAACAGTATCAAACGTTTTTAGCGATAAAAACGTCGGGGTAATTCTCCTTGAGCATGGTGCAGGCCACGGCGGCGTATTCAAAGGAGTCAAAGATCCCGAACACCGCAGAGCCGCTGCCGGTCATCTGGGCGCCGTAAGCGCCGTAGGTCATCATGACGGATTTGATATAGTTGAGCTCTCCGCTGTTCTCCCCTGCCGCCTGTTCAAAGACATTGCACAGGTTCTTTCCGATCTGCTCCAAATCGCCCCGCTGCAAGGCGGCGCGCATTGCGGTGTGGTCGGGGCACTTGGCCACCGTCACGCCGTCCAGACGGGCAAAAAGCTCCGGCGTGGAAAAGGATATCTGGGGCTTGCAGACCACGTAGAACATCTCCGGGGCATCCGGCAGCTTGGTCAGGCGCTCTCCCCTGCCCTCCGCCAGCGCCGTGCCGCCCAGAACGCAGAACGGCACATCGGAGCCGACCTGCGCGCCCAGCTCACACAGGGCATAGACAGACAGCGGATAGTCCTTCCAGGCGTTGAGGGCCCGCAGCACCGCCGCAGCGTCGGCACTGCCGCCGGCCAGTCCGGCCTGAGACGGGATCCGCTTGGTGATGCGGATCTCAATACCGTCCGGCTCACCGCCCAGTCTGTCGAAAAACACCCGGGCCGCTTTCCAGGCCAGATTGCTCTCGTCACAGGGGATGCCGTCGCGGTCACAGCGCACGCACCAGGGCCGCCCGGTATCCACGTCGATCTCCACGTCATCGCGGATGGAGACGGTCTGCATGATCGAGCGCAGATCGTGATAGCCGTCAGGCCGCTTTTCCAGAACGTCCAGGGTCAGATTCAGCTTGGCAAAGGCGCCCTCCCGCAGGGTCATCATTTGATCCTTCTGCCCTCCAGGTAGTAGCGCTTCTCACGGCTGTGGCCCATGGAGAAGGTCTTTCTGGGCAGGATGCCGTCGGCAATGACACCGCGGAAGAGCTGACTCTTTTCCATGGCGGGAAGGAGGAAGCCGATGGCGTTTTCCTGCTGTGCAAGCCCGATGAGGGCGTCGTCGTCATGAATATAGTCGATCTCGCCGTCGTGGTCCTTCAGATAGCCGTCCAGGAAGCCCTGGAGCACACCCACGGCCAACTGGCTCTTGGACTTGTCCAGAAAAACGGTGCCACTTTCCCGGCCGATATACCACTTGACCTCAAAGCCGCCGTCAGCGCAGGCCTCGTTCTTGAGGGCCTCCAGCAGAGCCTTCGGATCGCACTTGGTGATGACCCGATGGATAGGCTCAAAGACCTGGGCGTCGTCGTGGATATTCTCCAGCTCCACCAGGGCAAAACGTGCCGGATGGTTGGACAGATCCACGCCGGGATTCTGCGCTTTCAGTTCCTCATAGCAGGACTTGGCCGTCGCCAGGGAATGGTTGCCGTCGCCCACGGCAAAGACCATGGGAACGCCCTTGAGGTCGGCGTACTTCTTGCCAACGTTGGCGGAGTACTCCGTCAGGCGGGCGTTAAAGGCCTCAGCCTCCGCTCCGTCGACCAGCCAGCCGGCGATATGGTTGCCGCCCTCCATCAGTTCAAAATCATAGAGCTTGGTAAGGCCGGACTTCTTCTCCGCAATCGGCTCAATGAGGACCTTGTCGTGGTCGTCGCAGAGCATGAGGATGTGGGGCAGCTCGATGGGAGCGTCGCGGCGCACACGCATACGCGGCGGGATACGCTCCACGACGGTACGCTCGGTGGCGCGGATGGCGGAGGTGGAGCCGGTGGAATAGTCATAGGCATCCAGGTCCACCATGCCAACCAAACCCTTGCGGACGGTGCCGTTTTCCAGTGTGCGCTCCACATAGACAAGGGAGTTCTTGTAGGTCTTGAACACGTCATTTTTCAGATATTCCGCCATAGTCGCGTTGATGAGAGCGGTATGCTCCGCCTCCTTCTCCGTGCCCAATTCCGCCTCCGGCAGGATGAGGTTGATGGTGGACGGCGCGCCCTCGGCGTTCTTCCGTACACGCTCCCAATAGGCAGGGTCGGAGGTAAACTGATCGCAGGCGATGACCGCCCACTTCTCCATGGAATCCACCTGGGGCATCAGAATATCAGCGGGTAAAAAGGAATTCATATGCAAAACTACCTTTCTAAAAATTTTTTAGTTGTCCTAACGTTTTTTATTATATCGTAGTTTATTTTGTTTGTATAGTCCAAATTGCAAAAAACGCTCCGTGATTTTTGACAAATTTCGCCAATAAAATTGCGTATAGTGACGGAAAAACCGGTCCATAATAGAACCAGCACAACAACAGGGAGGAAAAGAAATGGACACTTTGGCACTGATTTTGAGCATTATCGGCTCCCTCAACTGGGGCCTCGTCGGCATTTTCAAATTTGACCTGGTCGCGTGGATCTTCGGCGGGCAGACAGCTACCGTCAGCCGTATCATCTACACGCTGGTCGGTCTGGCCGGCCTGTGGTGTATTTCCCTGCTCTTCCGCAGACACACCCTGGCCGATGCTCAGGACGCATAAGCCTGCTCTGCTGCAAAACGCACAAATTTTTATGCCGTGCTTTTCCCTTTGAGAATCAAAAACCGGCGCGCTGTAAGGTCGAAGGGCCTGAACAGCGCGCCGGTTTTTATATCATACTGCGGCAGAACGCCGCCCATAAATCATCAATGGACACGGACGATGCAGGTAAATTCCTGCCCGTTGAAGGTGACCGTGATGGTCGTCGTACCGTAGCCGGTGACAGTGACCATGCCGTCTTGCACCTTGCAGACATCCGGGTCTGCAACGGTGTATGTAATATCGGAAATATGCTCGCCCTCGGAGTCGTAGAGGTACAGGTCAAACGTCTCACCCACGCGGACAGTAACGTCGGTTCTCTCCAGGTGGGCACCGGTGATCTCAGCGTCGCCGAAGTTGCAGCGAATGATGACCTGGGCAGACTTGTCCCCCACTGTAGCGGTAACAATCGTCTTGCCGCCGCCGATGGCCGTGACCTCTCCGGTCTGGCTGACCTTCGCCACCGTCTCGTCGTCGCTTCTCCATGTGACGGCAACGCCCGAAGGCAGATTGGTCACGCGGAGCTGCACGCTCTCACCCCGGGCGTAGAGAGAAGCGTCATAGTCGTAGTTGAGTTCCGGTTCAAAATCCTCCGGAGCAGTGGATTCTTCCGGCTGCGTCGGTTCGGCAGTCCCCTCCGGGTCAGAACATGACACGACACAGACGGCAGCCTTGTCACCGCAGGTCACGGTAATTTCCGTCTCGCCGGTCCCCACCGCCGTGATGGTGAAGGTGGCCGATTTCACATCCTCGCCAATGTCAGTCACCGCCGTCTGGGACACAGTGGCGACGCGCTCGTCACCGCTGATGCAGTAGACGGTCTTTTCACAGCCAAGATTGACGCTGACGGTCATCCGGGCCGTCTCACCCACGGCAGAAAGCTCGATACGCTCCGGGGCCACCAGCAGCTCCTCACAGGCCGTATTGACCGCCGTCGGCTCATAGGAACCCGTCCGGTCCACAAGGTTTTCCAGGCCCGGCCACCAGCCGATCATGTCGCCGATAAAATAAAACACGACCAAAGACGCCAGAAGCAAAAAAACAAAGGCAGCGATCTGGAGTCCCCTGGGGTTTCTTTCCTTCTTTGTCTTTTTCGGCGCGGCGAACTTCCCTTTGGCGGCACGGCGGCGCTGGCGGCGCTCCTCCTCAGTGATCCGGCGGCGCTGCACGGGACGGCTGTCCACAGTCTCCTCCGAGCGGACGCTGCTGCCGCACAGGGGGCATTTTTCACGGTCCGCATCATAAATAGTCCCACAATAATAACATACAACTTTTTCTTCCATATTAAAAATTCGCATACAAAAAGTATGTTTTTCTCCTTCCGATTTTTGTCACAGGCTGTCATGTTTTTTACATCATATCATTTTCTTGCGAATAAGACAAGAATCTGACTTGATTTTTTTGAAAAAATGACATAGTATATAATTGCTTAAATTTGAGTTTTCATTATTAGGAGGTGCAAAAGATGTCCGAACTGAAAATGATTTCTCCCCTGCTGGATCATATGCAGGTGGAAAAAGAATCCGCCGGACATATTGGCCGCACCTGTTATACTCTTCGTCAGACAACCACCGGTGAGCGATTTGTTCTGAAGCGCATCTCCGTCCCTGCGTCGGACAGTCAGGTGCGCGCATTGATCCTCTCCGGTGCCTACGCCGATGAAGCCGCCGTCCACACCTATTACGGCCGTGTGGCGGAAAACATCCGGGCGGAATTGGAGCAGGGTAAGAAGCTGGCTGTCTCCGGCTGCTATGCCGGCGCGCTGGGGTATCAGGTGGTGCCGAAGGAATCAGGTGTAGGCTACGACGTTTACATACTTTATCCCCTCTATATCTCTCTGAGCGACTACCTTTCCATGAGCGCAATCACCAATCTCCGGGCCATCAACCTTGCACTGGATCTGTGTGATGCCATTGCCGCCTGCCGTGAGGCAGGTTATCTGTTCGGGAACATCAAACCCGAAAACATCTATCTGATGCCTTCCGGACGTTTTCTGTTGGGTGATCTCGGCCTGGTACCTCTGGAGGACATGAAATACGCCTGTCTTCCGGAGGATTACATCGGCGTCTATTCCGCACCGGAGCTGTCCGATATCACAGCCTCGCCAAATGCCACCATCGACCTGTACTCTCTGGGTATGATACTCTACCGTATCTACAACGGCAACCACGGTCCCTTTGAAGATGAGAACACCGGAGAGGCCATGGCGGATAAGCTCCGCATGACCGGCAAGCCT
>CAMGRA010000017.1 GCA_946061345.1 uncultured Clostridia bacterium
TGGTATAAAGCAGCCATATTTTCCGGTTTCCGGCGCAGCCGGAGAGGAAAATGGCAATCGGTATAATAACCGCAAGCGGTTATTACACCATCTTTTTCAGCTCATACAAGGCGTTCATGGCCTCGATGGGGGTCATGGTCTCCACGGACAGGCTTTCCAGCTTCTTCCGCAGGGCGTCATTTTCCATGGCGGTCAGGGAAATCTGGTCGTCG
Source organism: uncultured Clostridia bacterium (assembly GCA_946061345.1). Classification (GTDB taxonomy): domain Bacteria; phylum Bacillota; class Clostridia; order Oscillospirales; family Oscillospiraceae; genus JAZOXB01. Next base: position 213 of record CAMGRA010000017.1, read on the forward strand.
GCGGCTACGGTAACGGTTCGCACCGGCGCGCCTTCCTCCAGCGCTTTCAGCAGCTCCCGGGCGCGGGAGATCACCTTCGGCGGCAGACCGGCCAGCTTGGCTACCTCCACGCCGTAGGAATCGTCCGCCGCGCCGGGGACGATCTTGCGCAGGAACACGATGTCTCCGCCGCGCTTTTTCACGGCGATATTATAGTTGTGTACGCCCTCCAGTTCCTGTTCCAGCTCCGTCAGCTCGTGGTAGTGGGTGGCAAAGAGGGTCTTGGCTCCCAGCTTTTTGGGGTCGGCGGCATATTCCAGCACGGCGCGGGCAATGGCCATGCCGTCAAAGGTGGAGGTGCCGCGTCCAATCTCGTCCAGAATCAGCAAACTCCGGGCGGTGGCATGGGTCAGAATCTCCGCCACCTCGGTCATCTCCACCATAAAGGTGGACTTGCCCATGGAGAGGTCGTCGGAGGCACCGATGCGGGTGAAAATGCGATCCACGATGCCGATGCGGGCGGACTTGGCGGGAACGAAAGAGCCGATCTGGGCCATGAGGACGATGAGGGCCACCTGGCGCATATAGGTGGACTTGCCGGCCATATTGGGGCCGGTGATGATGGCGGTGCGGTTGGTTTCCCCGTCCAAAACCGTGTCGTTGGGGACGAACAGGCTGCCCTTAAGCACCTGCTCCACCACGGGATGACGGCCGTCGCGGATGTCGATCCGGCCGGACAGATCTACCTCCGGCCTGCAATAGTTGTTCTTCACCGCGATCTCGGCGAAATCCGCCACCACGTCCAGACAGGCGACGGCCCGGGCGGTGCGCTGGATGCGTTCGGCCTGGGCGGCCAGATGCTCCCGGATGGAGGTGAACTGCTCGTATTCCAGGGCGGTGATCCGGTCACGGGCGGTGAGGATGGTATTTTCCAGCTCCTTCAGCTCCGGGGTGATGTAGCGCTCCCCGTTGGCCAGAGTCTGCTTGCGGATGTAAGTGTCGGGAACCAGATCCGCCTGGCCCTTGGCTACCTCGATGTAGTAGCCGAAGACCCGGTTGTAGCCCACCCGGAGGTTTTTGATGCCGGTCTTTTCCTTTTCTCCGGCTTCAATGGCGGCCAGGGTCCCCTTGCCGCCGGAGACGATATCCCGCAGACGGTCCAGCTCCTCGCAGTAGCCGTCGCGGAGGATGCCGCCCTCGCGGACGGTAAAGGGAGGCTCGTCCACGATGGCAGCGTTGATCAGGTCATAGATGTCCCGCAGGTCGTCGATCTCGTCCTGCAGGGTGAGGAACAGGGGCGCCTGCAGTCCGGAAAAGGCGGCCTTGAGCGCCTGCAGCGGCTCGCAGCCGTTGCGCAGCGCCACCAGATCCCTTCCGTTGGCAGCGCCGGTGACGATCCGGGCGGTGACGCGCTCCAGGTCGGACACGCGGCCCAGAAGCTCCCGCAGCTCGTCCCGCTCCACCGTCAGGCCCGTCAGTTCCTCCACGGCGCCCTGGCGCATGGCGATCTTTTTCGGGCTGAGGAGGGGCTTTTCCAGCCAGGAGCGGAGCATCCGGCTGCCCATGGAGGTCCTGGTCTTGTCCAGCACCCACAATAGACTGCCGCGTTTTTCCCCGCTGCGGAGGGTCTCCGTCAGCTCCAAATTGCGGCGGGCGTTGAGATCCAGCTCCAAAAACCGCCCGGTGACGTAAAAGTCTAAATTTCTAACATGGGTCAGACTGACCTTTTGCAGCTCCCGCAGGGTCCACAAAAGGGCGCCGGCACTGCGCCAGACGACGCTGTAGCCGGAAAGCCCCAGGGCCTGTACCGACGCACCGAACTGACGCTCCACCAGCCCGGCCGTCTCCTCCTCGGAGAACAGCTCCTCCGCGCCCAGATCGGCGCAGCAGCTCAACTGCTCCTGCAAAGCTGTGGTGAGGGCGTCGCAGCGGGAGGCCTCGCCGCCGCGCAGAACCTCCGAGGGCATGAAGCGTCCCAGCTCGGAGATCACGCGATCCACGGCCTGGTCGCCCTCGGCCGCGGTGGCGTAAAAAGCACCGGTGGAAATATCACAGAAGGACAGACCGAAGCGCCCGCCCTCGCCGAATACACAGGCAAAATAGTTGTTGCGGCTCTCGTCGAGCATGGAGCTTTCCACCACGGTGCCGGGGGTGACGATGCGGGTGATGTCCCGCTTGACCAGACCTTTTGCCAGAGCCGGATCCTCCAGCTGCTCACAGATGGCAACCTTGTAGCCCTTCTGCACCAGACGGGCGATGTAGCTCTCGGCGCTGTGGTAGGGAACGCCGCACATGGGGATCTGATCCTCTTTTTCCTTACCCCGGTCGCGGGTGGTCAGGGTCAGATCCAGCTCCTTGGAGGCAAGACAGGCGTCCCGGTCGAACATCTCGTAAAAATCTCCCAGCCGGAAGAAAAGGATGCAGTCCGGGTGCTGCTCTTTGATATCCATATACTGCCGCATCATGGGCGTCAGCTCCGCCATAAGGTCGCCTCCGTTCTCTCTCTTGCGGGAAAAAGGTCCCGTTTATTCATCTATTTTACTCCATCGCCCGGATTTTTGCAAGTGCTTCGGCGGAATTCTCCCGAGGGCGGCCGCCTGTCGGCGCGAACTTGCCCCGGCGGCGAATTTTATCTTTCCAAATGGAAAAATATATGATATAATAAATTGAAAATCTATCCCCATGGAGAACGCCTATGCACATCGAGAAGGACCGCCCCGCCGTCTGCGGGCACACCCATCCCCACGTCCACGCCAACAAGAAAGCCGTCGCCAACCGTCTTGCCCGGGCCATCGGCCATCTGGAAAAGGTCAAGCGCATGGTGGAAAACGACGAGGACTGCGCCGAGGTGCTGGTGCAGCTTGCCGCCGTCCGTGCCGCCATTGAGAACACCGGCAAGGTCATTTTGCAGGAGCACCTGCAGCACTGCATCGTCGAGGCGGTGGAGGACGGCGATGAGGCCGCCATTTTAGACCTGTGCGAGGCCATCGACAAATTCATGAAATAAGGGCACTGCTATGACCGATCTGAACCATATCCGAAATTTTTCCATCGTCGCCCACATTGACCACGGCAAATCCACCCTGGCAGACCGCCTGCTGGAGGAGTGCAACACCGTCGACAAGCGGGAGATGTCCGACCAGATTCTCGACTCCATGGACCTGGAGCGGGAGCGCGGCATCACCATCAAGGCCCGCGCCGTCAAGCTCGACTACACCGCTGACAACGGAGAGCGCTACGTCCTCAACCTCATCGACACGCCGGGCCATGTGGACTTTAACTACGAGGTGTCCCGCTCCCTGGCCGCCTGTGAGGGCGCGGTGCTGGTGGTGGACGCCTCCCAGGGCATCGAGGCCCAGACCCTCGCCAACACCTATCTGGCGGTGGACGCAGGGCTGGAGGTGGTGCCGGTCATCAACAAGATCGACCTGCCTGCCGCAAGACCCGAGGAGGTCAAGCACGAGATCGAGGACGTCATCGGCATCCCGGCTCTGGACGCCCCGGAGATCTCCGCCAAAAACGGCATCAATATCCACAGCGTTCTGGAGGCTGTGGTTCACGGCATCCCCGCCCCTGAGGGAGACAGAGACGCGCCGCTGCAGGCGCTGATCTTCGACAGCCAGTACGATTCCTACCGGGGCGTCATCGTCTACCTGCGGGTGAAAAACGGCGTGCTGCGTCCGGGCATGGACGTGCGCATGATGGCCACGGGCGCTGTGTATAAGGTCGTGGAGGTGGGCACCCTGTCGCCTCTGGGTATGGACCCGGCGGAGGCTCTGGGTGCCGGCGAGGTCGGCTACCTGACCGCCTCTATCAAGACCGTGGCCGACACCCGGGTGGGCGACACCGTCACCGGCGCGGAAAACCCCTGCGCCGAGCCGCTGCCCGGCTACAAGGCGGTGCAGCCCATGGTCTATTCCGGCGTCTATCCCGCCGACGGCAGCAAGTACGGCGACCTGCGGGACGCGCTGGAAAAGCTCAAGCTCAACGACGCCTCCATGTCCTACACCCAGGAAAATTCCATCGCCCTGGGCTTCGGCTTCCGCTGCGGCTTTTTGGGCCTGCTGCACATGGAGATCATTATGGAGCGGCTGGAGCGGGAGTACAATCTGGACCTGATCACCACCGCCCCCAACGTCGTCTACCGGGTCACCAAGACCAACGGCGAGACGGTGGAGATCTACACCCCCCTTAACTATCCCGACCCGGCGGACATCGCCTCCTGCGAGGAGCCCTTTGTCCGGGCCAGCATCCTGACCCCGCCGGAATACGTGGGCAATATCATGGACCTGTGCCAGCAGCGCCGCGGCGAATACCGCGACATGACCTATCTGGACCAGGGCCGTGTGGAGCTGCGCTATTATATGCCCCTCAACGAGATCATCTACGACTTTTTTGACGCTCTGAAGTCCCGCACCCGGGGCTACGGCTCCCTGGACTATGAGATGGACGGCTACCGGGAGAGCAAGCTGGTGAAGCTGGACATCCTGCTCAACGGCGACATCGTCGACGCCCTGTCCTTCATCCTATTTGCCGACAACGCCTACGCCCGCGCGAGAAAAATCTGCGAAAAGCTGAAAGAGAACATCCCCCGTCAGATGTTTGAGATCCCCATTCAGGCGGCCATCGGCGGGAAGATCATCGCCCGCGAGACCATCAAGGCTCTGCGCAAGGACGTGCTGGCCAAGTGCTACGGCGGCGACATCACCCGAAAGAAGAAGCTGCTGGAGAAGCAGAAGGAGGGCAAGAAGCGGATGCGCACCTTCGGCACCGTGTCCGTGCCCTCGGAGGCCTTTATGGCCGTGCTGAAAATGGACGAATGATGAAGCAGGTGACGATCTATACCGACGGCGCCTGTTCCGGCAATCCGGGACCCGGCGGCTGGGGCGCGATCTTGGAGTGGAACGGCCGGGAAAAGGAGCTTTCCGGCGGCGAACGGGAGACGACCAACAACCGCATGGAGCTTTCCGGCGTCATTTTCGCCCTGTCGGCCCTGAAGGAGCCCTGCGCCGTGGATCTCTATACCGATTCCAAGTACGTCTTTGACGCCGTGGACAAGGGCTGGGTCTATTCCTGGCGGAAAAACGGCTGGCGCAAGGCGGATAAAAAGCCGGCGCTGAACGTGGATCTGTGGGAGCGGCTGCTGCCGCTGCTGGAGACGCACCGCGTCACCTGGCACTGGGTCAAGGGCCACGCGGAAAACGAGAAAAACAACCGCTGCGACGCCCTGGCCGTCGCCCAGAGCAGGAAATTTGCGAACCCGTAGGGGCGGACGGTTTATCCGCCGCACCACCGTTAGTGCCTGTAGGGGCGGCTATCAGCCGCCCGCCGCACTTCCCATTGGCGTTCGTAGGGGCGGACGGCTCTTGTAAAGACCACATAGTATACAAAATGTTCGGCAAGATAGTATACACATTGCCCAAAGGATCAGCGGCGGGAAATCCGTCTGGAAACAAACAGCCGCTCATCAAGATCGACTTTGGCGATCACGAAGTTGCCGTAGCAAACAGCAATGGTATTCTCATCCTGCGGCAGCAGCTCCATATATCTGCCGATGAAGGTCTCGCTGAGATAGTAACGGTGGTTTTGGATGCTGATGTATCCGTTGCAATTCACCTTCCGCAGCGTCTTGCCAATGTCATACTCCGGCTCTTTCAGCACCTCAGGCATCTTTCGCGGACTCTTCCTGTAGTGCTTGGCGGGGACATCCAGGCCAAGAGCACCGTGAGGTCTTTCCGTATTGAACTCGATTCGGTAGCTGTCAAACAGTTGCTGTGCATGGGCCAGATCGCGGATCGGAGTCCTTTTCAGGAGGTCCTCGTTTAAGGTCCGGTGAAAGCGCTCCTCTTTGCCCTGGGTCTGAGGATGAAGCGGACGGCCGTGGATCGGCAGAACATCCATCTGCATCATCCAGAGCTCAAAAGGTGTATATCCGCCGTGGTTGTCGCTCCAGGGGGCGCCGTTGTCGCACAAAATGGCATTTGGCAGGCCGTTATCCAGAAAAACCCGGTTTAGGCTGCCCTTTACGCCCTCCCAGCGCTCATTGTCGTAGGCGTCCAGACACAGCAGATTGCGGGAATGGTCGTCTTTCATTGTCAGCGGATGACAGCGGTTGCCGTCCATCATGGCAAAATGGCCTTTGAAATCCATTTGCCACAGGTCGTTGGGGGCATCACGCACAAAACGCTGAAAGGCAGTATGACGGGCGCTTTCCTCAGGAGTGATAAATCCGTTTCGCTTCAAAATAGACGTAGCAGTGGACGGTACAGGAAGACCTGTATTCCCCTTGTCTGCCAGATACCGCAGTATCTTCCTCGCACCCCAGGTGGGATGGCTGATGCGCACGGACAGGATCAGCTCCTCCGTCTCAGGGCTTGTCTTGTGGGGATGGTGGTGTGGCACCCTGCTTTGATCGTTGAGTGCTTCACCGGATCGGTAACGCTCCAGCCATTTGTAGCCAGTCCGCCGTGTGATCTGAAATTCCCTGCACAGAGCGCTGAAATTGCACCCGGCCTCGTTTGCGCGTATCACAAATGTTCGTCTTTGATCTTCCACAGTTTCCTCTTTCCAAGGCATAAAACCATCTCCTCTTTCGATGCTTTTTGCCTTCATTTTATCATGAAACTGTATACCATCTCCCCGAACATTCTGTATACTATCTTACCGGTCCATACAGGCTCTGTCCGCCCTTTGGAAAAAGCTGTGAACAGTGAATAGTGAACGGTGAACAGTGAACAGGTAATGTGTGCGCTGCGCGCACGGATTTCGATAGCGGCACGCCCAGTGGTCGCGCCCTACGAACCAAAATACCGCCTGCATCCGTAGGGGCGGCTATCAGCCGCCCGCAAAATATGAAACTGCATCCAATCGGGCGGCTGATAGCCGCCCCTACAGAGCATTTATCGGGCGCGTGTCATTTTAATTCGTCTGCGCAGCAGACACCACACTTATTCACTATTCACTATTCACCATTCACTGTTCACCAAACTCAAAAACCATCCTCCGAAACAGGTGATTTCTTATGTTCTACGTACTTTTAGCGGTCATTGCCGCCGCCATCGTCGGCCTGGACCAGTGGACGAAGGCCCTGACCCTGGCCGCTGACCGCGCAGGCTCCCTGCCGTCGGAAAGCATCCTGGGGATCTTCCACATCACACACACGGAAAACGACGGTGCCATCTGGGGCATCCTCAGCGGCCAGACCTGGCTGTTTATCCTCATCCTGGTTCTGTTTCTGGCGGTGCTGGGGGTCATGATCTGGCGCAAATGGCTGACGAAAAAATTCGAGTGGCTCTGTCTGACCTTTATCGCAAGCGGCGGCATCGGCAACATGATCGACCGTCTGGTCAGCGGCACCGTGACCGACATGATCAAATTCGACTTTGTGGAATTTCCTGTCTTTAACGTGGCCGACTGCTTTATCACCGTGGGCTGCGCGGCACTGCTGATCTATATCCTGTTCTTCGACCGCGGGAAAAAGCATGAAGCGGACGGCTGAGCAGAGCGGTCAGCGGGTGGACGTGTTCCTCGCCCGCACCCTGCCGGAGCTGAGCCGCAGCGCCATCCAGCGGCTGTTGGAGCAGGGCTGCGTAACGTGCGGCGGCAGACCCGTGAAGAAAAACGCCAAAACCGAGGCCGGTCAGGAGTTTGACATCCTCCTGCCGGAGGTCCGCGAGACGGAGCTTGTGCCCCAGGACATCCCCCTGAACGTGGTCTACGAGGACGGGGACGTTCTGGTCATCGACAAGCCCAAGGGCCTGGTGGTCCATCCGGCGGCGGGCCATGAGGACGGCACCCTGGTCAACGCCCTGCTGCACCACTGCGGCGACTCCCTCTCCGGCATCAACGGCGAAAAGCGCCCCGGCATCGTCCACCGTATCGACATGGACACCAGCGGTCTGCTCATCGTGGCGAAGAACGACTTTGCCCATCAGGCCCTTGCCGCCCAGCTGCAGGATCACAGCCTGCGCCGGGTGTATGAATGTATCGTCCGCGGCGGTTTCCGGGAGGATTCCGGCACCGTCGACGCGCCCATCGGCCGCCATCCCACCGACCGCAAGCGCATGGCGGTGACGGAGAAAAACAGCCGCCCCGCCGTGACCCACTGGGAGGTCATCGACCGCTACGGCGCCTATACCCATCTGCGCTGCCGTCTGGAAACGGGCCGCACCCATCAGATCCGTGTCCACATGGCCTACATCAACCATCCCATCGCGGGCGACCCGGTCTACGGCGTGAAAAAGCCGGAGCTGGGCCTGACGAGCCAGTGTCTCCACGCCCGGGAGCTGACCTTTACCCATCCGCGCACGGGGGAGGAAATGACCTTTACCACGCCCCTGCCGGAGGAATTCCGAAAGGCCCTGGCGCGTCTCAGGAATCTGTAATTTTTTTAGGAGGTATTTCCCATGACTGCATACGAAAAGCTGCAAAAATGTCTCGCCTGCGTGCGAGAAAAGACCGATTTTGTTCCCGATGTCGCTCTGATCCTCGGCTCCGGCCTGGGCGCTCTGGCCGATGAGATCGAGGCCGTGGCCACCGTAGACTACCACGACATCGAAGGCTTCCCCGTTTCCACCGTCGCAGGCCACCGGGGCCGTTTCGTCTTCGGCTATTTCGGCAAGGTCAAGGTGGTCATCATGCAGGGCCGCGTCCACTATTACGAGGGCTATTCCATTCAGGATGTCCTTCTGCCCACCCGTCTGATGCGTCTCATGGGCGCGAAGGTCCTGTTTTTGACCAACGCCGCCGGCGGCATCAACAAGAGCTTCCACGTGGGCGACTTCATGATCATCCGCGACCACATCATGTCCTTCTTCCCCAACCCCCTCATCGGCGCGAACATTGAGGAGCTTGGCCCCCGCTTCCCGGACATGAGCGAGGTCTACGACCGCGAGCTGAGCAAGACCATCCGCGACACCGCCGCCCGTCTGGACATCCCCGTACAGGAGGGCGTCTACTGCCAGCTCACCGGCCCCACCTACGAGACACCGGCTGAGATCAAAATGCTGGGCCTCATGGGCGCCGACAGCGTGGGCATGTCCACCGCCTGCGAGGCAGCCGCCGCACGTCACGCCGGGATGCGGGTCTGCGGCATCTCCTGCATCACCAACCTGGCAGCGGGCATCTCCCCTGTGGCCCTGAGCCACCAGGAGGTCTTTGACACTGCCAACCGGGTCGCGCCCTTCTTCCGCCGTCTGGTTCGCGAGAGCATCGAGGCCATGGGCGAAGCGCTGTAACAGATGAGTATGCAGTCTGTGACCCATGCGGTCAATGTCCGTCTGGGCGAGGACGAACGCAGTATCGTCGTTCTGGACCAGACCCTGCTCCCCAACGAAACAAAATATCTGACCCTCACCGACAGGGACGCCATGTGGGAGGCCATCTATAAGCTGCGGGTACGCGGCGCGCCCTGCATCGGCATCTTTGCCGCCTACGCCATGGCGGTGCTGGCCAAGGGCATTGAGGCGGCGGATTTCGACGGCTTTTACGCCGAGTATTCCGCTCTGTCCCAATATCTGGGCTCCTCCCGGCCCACCGCCGTCAACCTGGCCTGTATGCTCCGGCGCATGGACGGCGTGGTGCTGGCTCACCGGGAAAGCCCCCGGCAGGAGCTGCTGGACGCCCTGACCGCCGAGGCAAAAGCCATCCACGCCGAGGACATGGAGATGTGCCGGAAGATCTCCGAGTACGGCCTGTCCCTTTTGAAGGACGGCGACGGTGTCATCACCCACTGCAATGCCGGGCCGCTGGCCACCTCCCGCTACGGCACGGCCCAGGGACCGTTCTACCTGGCAAAGGAAAAGGGCATGAACATCCACGTCTACGTGGACGAGACCCGTCCGTTGCTGCAGGGCGCGCGGCTGACCAGCTATGAGCTGACCAGGGCCGGCGTTCCCTGCACCCTCATCTGCGACAACATGGCCTCCATCGTCATGAAGCAGGGCAAGGTCCAGGCGGTGTTTTTCGGCTGCGACCGCATCGCCCGCAACGGCGACGTAGCCAACAAGATCGGCTCGTCGGGACTGGCGGTTCTGGCCCACTACTACGGCATCCCCGTCTATTCCCTGGGGCCGTCCACCACCATCGACTTTCACTGCCCCTCCGGCGATGACATCCCCATTGAGGAGCGGCCTCACAGCGAGATTCGGGAGTTGTACTACGAAAAGCCCATGGCCCTGCCGGAGGTGGAGTGCTACAACCCGGCCTTTGACGTGACCGACCACAGCCTCCTGTCCGGCATCGTCACGGAGCGGGGCATCGTCCGCGCGCCCTTTGAGGAGAATTTCCGCAAGCTGTTCCCGGAGGCCATGCCATGAGCTATACATCCGCTTCTGAGGCAAAACAGGCCATTTTGGAGGCCGGGCGCAGGCTTTATCAGCGGGCCTATGTAGCCGCCAACGACGGCAATATTTCCGCCCGCATGGACGACGGCACCGTCTGGGCCACGCCCACCGGCGTCTCCAAGGGCTTTATGACGGAGGATATGCTGGTGCGTCTGGCCCCCGACGGCACGGTTTTGGAGGGCACCTGGAAGGTCTCCAGTGAGATCGCCATGCACCTGGCCGTCTACAGGGAAAACCCGGCCCTGGGCGGCATTGTCCATGCCCATTCCCCCGCCGCGACGGCCTTTGCCACCCTGGGACGGGATTTTGATATGGCCATCTCCCTGGAAACGGCGGTGCAGCTTGGGGTCATCCCCTGTGCGCCCTACGCCGTGACCGGTTCTGCCGAGCTGGCAGAGCGGGCGGCGGTGTATTGCCGGGAGTATAACGGCTGCTTTTTGGAGCATCACGGCGCTGTGACCTGGGGCGCGGACGTGCTGCAGGCCCTGTTCCGCACCGAATGTCTGGAGCATACGGTCATCATGTATGAGCATATGCTCGGGCTGGGGGAGGTGCGCCTGCTGACACAGGCGCAGTTGACCGAACTGGACAGCGTCCGTAAAAAATTCGGCATCACCACCGGCGGCAGACCGAAAGGCCGCCCGGATACAAAACACGATTGATCGGGGAAAGCCCCGCCTGTGCATGGACGCGCAGAAAAACGATAAACGCACCCCCGGCAGTTCGCAAACCGCCGGGGGTGCGTGTTGTTTATGCGTTGTATCCGTAGGGACGGCTATCAGCCGCCCGTGTACCCTGGCAGCATCCGCAGGGACGATGGTTTTTGGCGGCGGGCCGTCCGGGAGGCCGGCCCCTACGGGAGTGTGCGTTAATGCGGGCGGCTGATAGCCGCCCCTACCAGCTTGTAACACTTAAAACTGCAGGTAGCCCGTAGGGCATGCCGACCCGGCATGCCGTCCGCGAAGCGGCAGACAGAGCAGGCTGGTTTGTATATGTTCGGCAAACTTTCACGGCGCGTCCAGTGGCCGCGCCCTACGGACGCTTTATTGAGAGTGCGTTCATAAATTTTCATTCGTCTGCGAAGCAGACACCTCCGTTATTCACTATTCACTATTCACCGTTCACCATTCACCATTCACCATTCACCATTCACCATTCACCGTTCACCGTTCACCGTTCACCGCCTCTCCACGTGAGCAAACGGCGTGTCCGCCCGCTCCTGTTACGGCTCGATGACGCAGTGCTCCTTCAAAACCCTGCTGCCGGTGGAAAGGTCTGCCGCCACAAGGTCGAATTCCACCCGCGTGACGGTATAGATCTCCATGCTTTCCAGGTCGGCCCCGAACCAGTTGACGTCGGAAAAGCTCCGTCTGCCGCCCACCAGTTCCCGGGTCCAGAGGGGATCGCAGCGCTGGCCGTTGACCTTTACGTTCTCCAGCGTCAGGCTGTAGTCATTTTCCGTGCGGTTTTCCAGATAGAGGCTGACGTTGAAGCCGCCGCTCTCGTCGGTCTTGCAGCCCGTGGCGACGACCTGCAGCTCCTGGGTGTCGGTCAGGACTGTGTCGCTCTCCCGGAGTTGGCGGCTGGTGTCCTCAAAGGCCGCCTTGCCGTCGGGGTAAAGTGTGACATTGGCGCTGGCCAGGACGTTTTCGCTCTCGCCCGCCGGATAGACCGTCAGCAGGAAATCCACCCGCTTGACCGCCTGGATGCCGCAGTCGTCAAAGGTGGACTGGAACCAGGATACGACGGAGGGCGCCGACTGGTTGGTCTCAACGTTGTCGGCCCAGTAGGGGTCGGCCTCGTAGCCGTTGACGCTGACATCGTCCATGGTAAAGACCAGCTCCCGGCCGGTCTTGTTGGTCATGGCCACGTTCCAGCAGTAGTCGCCCCAGGCGTCGGTGCCGATGCTCGTCAGCGTGAAGGCGCAGGATTCATTTTCAAACAGGCAGACATTGGCGCTGCCCTCCAAATCGGACGGCTGCTCGCCGCCGCTGCTCTGTCCCGCTTCGGGCGTTTCCTCCTCACTGCCGCAGGCACCCAGGCCCAACAGCAGAAGAGCCGCCAGCAGCGCAGCCAGCCATTGTTTTCCTCTCATGGATATTCTCCTCCTAAATCTGTATCACGATATGCACAAGCCAAAGAGATCATGCATATTCCGCCGCGGTTTTCGGCATTTGGCCTCCGGAGCTTTAGGTGCCCCGGCAGCCGCCGCAATATGGTATCCTATAGTATACCAAAAAACACCGGGCCTGTCAAATCGAAACATACCCACCGGCCGCGCCGGTGGTATGCACCAGCCCCCTTGGGGCATGCATAGCCCAGGCCCCCTCTGACGAGGGGGCTGGATTTTTGCGCAGCAAAAAGACTGGGGGAGAGATTTTCTCTTCTTGTTTCTCTCCCTCCGTCTTCGCCTTGCGGCGAATCCACCTCCCTCATCATAGGGAGGCTTTCCGCTGCAGCGGGACTTGGCGTAGCGAATGCTTTTTGGAACCACCAGCCGGACTGGTGGTTTTCTTTCACCAAACAAAATACTGCCCCTCCGGCGGTACCGGAGGGGCAGCTTGCAAATCGCTTATTACTGTTCGGACTCGGCCAGCTCCTTCAGCGCGTCCTTGCGGCTGAAGTTGGCG
>CAMGRA010000018.1 GCA_946061345.1 uncultured Clostridia bacterium
GCGGAGACGGAACGGTCTGCCGCTGAAAACGTCCGTTGCCCATGGGCTGATAGCGGTGATACATGGCAGTTCCCTCCTACTTTCCCGACAGCTTGCCGTAATTCCGCAGGGCAAAGCCTGCCAGATGGGAGATCCGCGCGATCTCCATAGCCCGGTCGATCTTGTCCCGGCGGTCCGGCGCCAAAAAGGGCTTGAGGGCGCAAAGAAGCGCCTCCTGTTTGCCGTCAGACTGGCGCGCCTGCTGCATCAGGCCCATGACCGCCTGCAAAAAGCCCTCATCGGGCATCCCGATTTTCGGCTCCTGCTTCGGCGGCGCGGACGGTCCATGGTCGGAGGGCGGCTCCGGCGACATACCAAACGACTGGGCCAGCGACAAAATCTGCGCCATGCTGTCGGGATCGTTGAGAATCTGTTGGAGTTTGTCCTCCAGTCCGTCCGTATGCGTCACCTACTTTCCGTTGATTTTTTTCAGCAGCTCAGCAGCCTCCCGGTCCTGGGTCAGCGGCTGCATCAACGCCTGAGCACGGGCCATGTCCCCGCGGCGCAGCGCCTCCGCCGCCTGTCTGAGCTGCTGCCCGCCGTCGCGGTTCAAAAGGGCAAGGAGCTGCTTTCCCTCCGCAGAACCCAGGATTTTTTTCGCCTGCTCGGCGGAAAATTGCGGAGGATTGGAAGAATCTTGCTTCATGGAGATTGCCTCCCTTTTCAGAATCTGATATAATACTATATGTATATGCAGCAGACACGGAAAGGGTGATGCTATGAAGATCCTTGTTTTATCCGATTCCCACCGGGAGGAAGCGCCCATGCTGGCAGCCGTCCGGCAGGAACGGCCCGACGCTCTGGTCCATCTGGGTGACCACGCCAATGACGCCCGCGCCCTGGCAGAGGAATATCCCCTCCTGCCCCTGGTGACGGTGAAGGGTAACTGCGACCTTGCCACCGATGCGCCGGAGCAGGCGCGGATGAACTGGGACGGCACGGTGATCTTCGCCGTCCACGGCCACCGCTATCACGTGAAAAACGGGCTGCTGTCACTGCGTTACGCCGCTCTGGAACAGGGCGCACATATTGTCCTGTTCGGCCACACCCACTGCCCCTACTGCGAATACCGGGACGGTCTGTGGCTGCTCAATCCCGGCGCCTGCGGAGGCGTCAGGCCAACCTGCGGCGTTATCACCATTATAAACCACAAGGTTTCCTGTCAAACCAAGGAGGTATCCCTATGATCTTAGCGGTAGATATCGGCAACACCAACATCGTTCTGGGCTGCATTGAGGACGACAAGATCCTCTTTGAGGCACGGATGGCCACGGACCTCATCAAGACCTCGGACCAGTACTGCGCAGAGCTGAAAACCATGCTCAGCCTCTTTGGGGTCGCGCCGGAGGACATCGACGGCAGCATCATTTCCTCCGTTGTGCCGCCGGTGCTCAACTCCTTCAAGACCGCCATCCGCAAGCTGACAGGCTGCAGCGCTATGGTGGTAGGCCCCGGCATCAAGACGGGTCTCAACATCCGCATGGACAACCCGTCGGAGGTGGGCAGCGACCTGATCGTCGCCGCCGTGGCAGCCATTGCCGAATACGGCGCGCCGCTGCTGCTGGTGGATATGGGAACCGCCACCACCATCACCGCCATTGACGAAAGCGGTGCCTTTGTGGGCGGCTGCATCTGCCCCGGCGTGAAGATCTCCATGGAGGCCCTGACCGGCAGAACCGCCCAGCTTCCCGGCATCAGCCTCGATGCGCCCCGCTGCGCCATCGGGAAGAATACCCGCGATTCCATGCGCAGCGGCATCATGCTGGGTGCCGCCGCCATGCTGGACGGGCTGCTGGACCGGATGGAAGCGGAGCTGGGAGCCAAAGTTACCGTAGTCGCCACCGGCGGCATCTCCAAATTTGTCCTGCCCCTGTGCCGCAGAAAGATGGTCTACGACCGTTCCCTGATGCTCAAGGGCCTGAAGCTGCTCTACGCCCGCAATGTGAGGGCGTGACGGTTACAGCGCAGACAGAAAAGCGGCGGCGATCATGAAAAAGCCTGCGCCGATGGCCAGGGTGACGATGCTCTCCACGGCGGCCACCAGGCCGTTGTAGCGGTTCTCCCGGCGGTCTGCGCGGGCCTGCTCCTCCGCTGCGGGCAAATAGGAAGTCAGATCGATCATGTGATTCATTATAGTTTGCTCCTTTCTGTTTTCTGCCGTGATTCTACAAAATTTACTGTCCGATAAACAGGACACAGGAGGAAGAAAATGAAAGAATTTGAATTTCCCTCACAGGGTGCCGGTATGATCCACGCCTACCGTTGGGAACCGGAGGGTAAGCCCGTGGCCGTGGTGCAGCTCATCCATGGCATCGCCGAGCATCTCATGCGCTATGATGATTTTGCAAAATTCCTCACTTCCAGGGGATATCTGGTGGTCGGCGAAGATCATATGGGCCACGGAAGATCCCATGGCGGCACGGCGCCCCTCTACTTTGACGGCGGCTGGACCGCTGCCGCCGAGGACAGTTATTCCCTTCTGCGCCAAATCAGGGAGGAATTCCCGAATCTGCCCTGTTTCCTATTCGGACACAGCATGGGTTCCTTTTTGGCCCGCACTCTCCTGTTTCTCCATCCGGAGGCGGGTCTCAGCGGCGCGGTCATCTGCGGCACCGGCTGGCAGCCCAAGCCTATTCTGGCAGCCGGCAGGGCCTTATGCGCCATCGAAGCCGGGCGTCTGGGTGTCACTGCCCACAGTAAGCTTCTGACCCGGCTTATTTTCGGCGCTTACAATATTAAATTCAAGGAGCCGCGGACACCCAACGACTGGATCTGCAGCAGCGCTGAGGTGGTGGACCGCTACGGTGCCGATCCCCTCTGCGGCGGCGAGGCAACGGTGGGTCTGACCAAGGATATGCTGGGTGGCATCGCCATGATCCAGAAAAAATCCAATCTGAAAAAAATGCCCAGGGACCTGCCTGTTTTCTTCATTGCCGGCAAAAGCGACCCCGTGGGCAGCATGGGCAAAGGCGTGCGGAAGGCGTACGGAAAATTCAAGGCTGTCGGCATGGAGAACGTGGAAGTCAAGCTCTACGACGGCCGTCATGAGATCCTCAATGAGGAAAATCATGGGGTCGTTTACGCCGATGTGCTGGATTTTCTGGAAAAAAATCGATAATATTGTTACCTTTTTGTAATTATTTTTTCCGAGTTATACCGTAACTGGTCGTTTTGCCCTTGACGGATGAAGCATCGTCTGGTACAATGTGATTGACATAATTCCTGTGGAATCGACGGTTTTCGCCGCGCTTCCCAGCTTCCGACAGGAGTGACCTTATGAAACGGTATCTTTTCAGCCTCCTGCTGCTGCTTGCTCTGTCAGCAGGACTGATACAACCGGCCTTTGCCACAGAGGCTGCGCCCGCCGAAACGGCGCTTTTGGCCGAAAGCGCAGAGCCCGCTGAAACTGCTGCGCTTGACGAGAGCGCGGAACCCAATGAAATCACCGAAACCGCAGAACCGTCCGAAACCTCCACGGCAGATGTTCCCGCCGAAGGTAAAACAGATGCCGCGGAGCGTCCTGCCACCCGTTCGGTCAAGACCTATACCGTCAGCGAACAGGGCCGTGCCTTCGTCAGCGAGATGATGAACGGCAGCTACAGCGAGGACGCCCTGACCAGCGCCGCCTCCGCCGTCAACAGCTTCATCACCCGCAAAAGCGTGAGTCTGACGCAGCAGCAGTTTGACGCCCTGGTGGATCTGGTGATGAACTACGGCAGCTCGATCCTGAACAGCGGCTACAGAGTGGAGACGGTAATCGGCAGCGGCAGCTATACGGATCTGCAGATCGCCAACGCTTTCTGCTCCTGGGTCAAAAAGGGCAGCGTCTTCTCCCAGGAGACCCTCAACCGCCGCCTGCGGGAGATCAAGCTGTTCCTCTATGACAGCTACGACGGCAACACCGACAAGGTGACCTTCCGCTATGTGGTCTTCTACGGCAACGGCGGTAGCCTGAACGACAACACCGTTCTGTGCTACTCTCTGGGCGGCACCTATAACAGTCTCCCCACCGCCAGCCGCAGCGGCTACTATTTTGCCGGCTGGTACACCGCCTCCACCGGCGGCACCCACCTTTGTAACAGCGATACGGTGAACCAGAACCAGACGGTCTACGCCCACTGGTCCTCCACCGCCGTCAGCGATCCCAACAGCAGCGGCTCCACAGGGCCGACCGAGCCGACGGAACCGACAGAGCCGACGGAGCCTGTTGACCCCTCCCAATGGCCGGAGCTGCCGCCGCTGAAGACCAGTGAGCAGGGCATCCAGTTCATCAAGGACCATGAGGGTTTTATTGCCGAGCCTGTCTGGGATTACGCCCAGTACAGCATTGGCTACGGCTCCCGCTACGACCCGGACAACAGCCCCATTCCCATCTCCGTTCCCATCACCGAGGAGGAGGCGGATTACCTCCTGCGCTCTATGCTGGCGGATTTTGAGGTCATTGTGGACAAGCTGCTTTCCCAGGCCACCGTGGAACATACCCAGGCCCAGTATGATGCCATCATCAGCTTTACTTACAATCTCGGCCAGCAGTGGATGAAGAAAGAGCTGAAAACCTACCAGTACATCCTCAACGGCGGCTATACGGAGATGGAATTCGTCAATACCCTGGGCAGCTGGTGCAAAGCAGGCGGCAGTATCCTGCCCGGCCTTTGCAGACGCCGCATCGACGAGGCCAACCTCTATCTCAACGGCGACTACACCCTGGGCAGCAAAAAATATGTCTGCATCATCTATAACGGCGCGAAAGGTACTGTCTCCCAACAGTATTCCTACTACCTGCCCGGTGAGCCGCTGGGCACGATGCCCACGGCGACTCTGGACGGCTGCCGGCTGACCGGCTGGTATGACAAGCTCACCGGCGGCACCAAGTACACCCCGGACACGATTGCGCCATCAGCAGGTGTGATGACCCTCTACGCCCATTGGGAGGAGGGCGTTCCCGACCCGACCACCCCCACCGAACCCACGGAGCCTACCGAACCAACAGAACCGACATCCGGCTTCAAGGACGTTCCCGCCGATGCCTGGTACTATGAGCCGGTCATGCAGGCGGTAAAGGCCGGACTTTTCGGCGGTGTCAGCGAGACGGAATTTGCGCCGGACTCGCCCATGACCCGGGCCATGCTGGTGACGGTGCTCTACCGCTGCGACGGAGAACAGGCGGCAGCGTCCAAAGCGCCTTTCACAGACGTGGAGGCGGGCCAGTGGTACAGCGACGCGGTGGATTGGGCCTATGAAAACGCCGTCGTCAACGGCGTCAGTCCCACCCGCTTCGGCGTGGACGAATACGTGACCCGGGAGCAGCTCACCGCCATGCTCTACCGTTTCGCCGCCTACCGCGGCTATGACACCACGGCCCGGAAGGACCTGTCCGCCTTCACCGACGCCTCCCGTGTGCTGGAATACGCCCTGGAGCCTATGCAGTGGGCCTGCGCGGAGGGTATCGTCAGCGGCGACGGCTCCTATCTTCTGCCCCAGGGCAACGCTACCCGCGCCCAGTGCGCCAAAATGATGACCGTTTTCTTGAACCGTTTTTGGGAATAATGCAGCACCCGCGCCGGTCAATTTCCGGCGCGGGTGTATTTTTCGCCAAATTTTTCAAAAACGGGAAATTCCTCTTGCTTTTTTTATAAAAGCGATTACAATGGAGATACAAATACGATGTTGCAGGGAGTAGGAACAGTGCGTTAAGTACCGGTTGGATGGGAGGTTGCCGCCGGGCGAAGGAATCAGCCGATTCCGCGATACTGTTACCGCAACCGCCTGGCAGGTGCCCCGTGATTTCCCAAGGGCATAACATCGTACATATTTTCAACCTCCTCCAAAAACAAGGAGGAATTTTTTATGTCCAAAAGCAGCACAATTCTCGGCCAATTCTCTGTCAAACGCATTGCCATCGACGCGGTCCTGATCGCTATGTATTTCGGACTGTCTTTGCTGTCTGTGCAGATCGGAGGCATCAAGATCACCTTCGCGTCCCTGCCGACCATCATCTGCGCCATGCTCTTCGGCCCCATCGACGGTTTCCTTGTCGGCTTCCTCGGAGCATTTTTGGAGCAGATGCTCAAGTTCGGCTTCACGGCGACGACTCTGCTGTGGGTCCTGCCGCCGGCCATCCGTGGCCTGTTCATCGGCATCTGCGTCCTGCTTCTGCGCAGACATATGTCCGTTGACACCATCCTGCAAAGCAAGCGTCCCTTCGTCTACTTCGCTGTCTGCATTGTCTCCGGCATCATCGTTTCCACCCTGAACACCCTGGTGTTCTATGTCGACGCCAAGATGTTCCACTACTACGAATATCACATGATCTTCGGCGTATTCTGGATCCGTATCGCCTCCGGCATCCTCTCAACACTTTTGATGTCGGCCGCCGCGTTGCCGGTCATTGCCGCTTTGAAGCGGGCCAATCTTGTACCGAGTAAGAAGGTAATTTCATGAATGTTGAGGAAGCGCTGACCTATATCCACAGCGTAAGCTGGAAAGGCTCCGTTCCGGGGCTTTCACGGACGCGGGAGCTGCTCTCCCGGATCGGTGATCCGCAAAACAAGCTGAAATTTGTCCACATTGCGGGCACGAACGGCAAAGGCTCGACGGCGGCGATGCTCGCCTCGGTGTTCCGTGCCGCGGGCTATCGCACCGGGCTTTACACCTCGCCCTATATCACCTGCTTCAACGAGCGGATGCAGGTGAACGGCGAGATGATCTCCGACGGCGAGCTGGCGGAGATCACAGAGTATATCCGTCCCCACGCCGAAGCGATGCACGACCATCCGACAGAGTTTGAGCTGGTGACCGCCATCGCAATGGAGTATTTTGCCCGGCATAACTGCGACATCGTCTCTCTGGAGGTGGGTCTCGGCGGCGAGTTGGATTCGACCAACGTCATTTCCACGCCGGAGGTGTCGGTGATCTGCAACATCGGGCTGGATCACACGGAGGTCCTGGGCGATACGCTGGAAAAGATCGCGGAGGCAAAGGCCGGGATCATCAAGGGCGGCGATGCCGTGATCTATCGCGGCAGTGAAAGCGTAGAACGCGTATTTGAACAGCGCTGCGCAGAGACGAATACCCGTCTGCACCGTGCGGATTTTGACAGCATCCGCCTGATCTCCCACAGCTTTGCCGGTCAGGTCTTTGACTGCGGTGCGCGGAAAGCCATTGAGCTTCCGCTGCTCGGCGAGCATCAGCTCAAAAACACGGCGGTCGTGCTGGCAGCGGTCGATGCTCTGACGGCCAAGGGCTGGAACATCTCCGAGGCACAGCTCCGCGAGGGCCTGCGGACGGTTTCGTGGCCCGGACGCTTCGAGTTGCTGTCCAAAGAGCCGGTATTCATTGCCGACGGCGGCCACAATCCGCAGTGCATGGCGGCGCTGGCAGACAACATCCGCACATTTCTTTCCGGCAGACCGCTGACAGCGCTGACCGGCGTCATGGCGGACAAGGACTATGTGGATATGTACCGCCTGGTCGCCCCTTATATCACCCGCTTTGTCACGGTCACCCCCGACAACCCCCGCGCCATGAAAGCCGGGGAGCTTGCCCGGGTGCTGGAGGTCTTCGGAAAGCCCGTCACGGCCTGCCAGACCGTAGAGGAAGGAGTAACGACCGCCATTTCCCAGACAGAACAGGGCGGCGCGGTTCTCGCTTTCGGCAGCCTGTATATGTTGGGCACCATTCGCGCCTGCGTCAAAGCACGTCAATAATTCTTGCGATTATAATGGCCCGGACTCTGCAAAATGCAGAGCCCGGGCCGCTGCTTTTCTCTTCCCATGCTGCAATATCCATAGCGGTTGATACTATTTCTTGATAAAAAGCTTCTCATACCAATCACCAATTAATACTGATTCTTGATTAAACTTTTTAATCAAGAATCAGTATAAAATGAATATTTTAATCGGTTTTTAGTATCAGGCTTTTTCAACTATTATGAATCGCCGGCACGACCGGTGAATATGCAGCGCTCATCCGGCGTATATTTCAGAATATCTTCCACGTTGCAGGACAGAATCCGGCAGAGGTCGTTGAGTGTTGCGGTGGAGATATTACGGTTTTGCTTGAGAGAATCCAGCGTTCCACGGCTAAAGGAATAATTCTTGATCAATGCGTAGGTCGTGATTCCCCTCATCCGCATGGTCTGCCACAGTGGTTCGTAAACAATCACCCTAAAAGCCTCCTTTTCGATACTGTCTTGCAACAAATGCGCCGCCATTGCGGGAAGCCTGGTATTGTAATTATGCGGTATTGTATGATATAATATTCCCAACTAAAGCAAACTCAAACGCAAACAGATGCAAAAACTGTTGGTGTACAGTTCAAAGAGGTGGACAATGGTGAAAAAACAGCGGATTATCCTCACTTCGGTGATTCTTCTGCTCCTGGCGATTTTCATTCTGTCGGGCGTGATGATCTGGCGGGAACTGTCAGGCCGGCAGAAGGATAAAGACAATTTTCATACCCTTGCCGAACTGGTGGCACCGGAAAACAGCATCACTGCCGGGACGGTGAGCAGTATGACAGAGGCGACGGAGGGAACCGAAGGCATGGAGCCGACCTCTGAGGAGCCGGACGCTCCGGTGCATAAGCGGAACCTTGCCCCGCTGTATGAGCAGAACAGCGACTGCATCGGCTGGGTCAGCATCCCGGACACCGGTGTGGACTATCCGGTCATGCACACCCCTGATGAACCGCAGCGGTATTTGCGGCTGAATTTTTACGGCGAGTACAGCAGAAGCGGTGTGCCGTTCCTGGACGGCCGGTGCAGCCTTGAGAGCAGCAATCTCATTCTGTTCGGTCACAACATGAAGGATGGCACAATGTTCTCCGCCGTGACAGGCTATGCCGACGAGGACTATGCAAAGGAGCATCCTGTCATTGAATTTGAAACAGCGGACGGATGCAGGACCTATGCCGTGTTCGCCGCCGTAGCGGTGCAGGACACGAACGCGTGGTATGACTTTATCGATGCCGCCGACCGTGAAAGCTTCGACAGGGCAGTGTCAGCCATCCGGGAAAGGGCGCAGTATACGACCGACGCGGCTCCTGTCTATGGGAAACAGCTCCTGACGCTTTCCACCTGCTACGGTGAGAGCAGCTCCGACCGGCTCATTGTTGTGTGTACGGAGCCGTAACGCCCTGCAGCAGCCCGCCGAAACACAGCTCGTCTGCCAGGGCCGATTTGTCTTGACGGCGCTTTCGAAACCAAATCCGTTTGAAAAAAGAGAAATCGATTGACATAGTGCCAATATTGTGCTATATTAATATATATTAATTGTGCATTTTGTATCAGAGCAAGCATAAAACGGTCATCCCGGCGGCCTCTGTTCCTGCCCCGGGAGCAAGCAATTCCGACTACACCCTGTAAAGGGGAGGACACCCGATCCTGCGTGCCCTCCCCTTTTTTGGAATACACAAAGCCAATAAAGGAGGAAACCATGAAACACTTGACGAAGCAAATCCTTGCCCTGGTTCTGCTGCTTGCAATGGCCGTGTCTCTGTTCCCGGCGGTCACGTTCGCGGCAGAGACTGCGCCGGAGGATATTTGGGCACAGATCGAGGCCTATGAGGACGCGCATCTGCCGAAGAAGCGCTCTCCCGGCGCGGCGCCCACGGCGGCGGACTACGCCGCGCTCTCGGGAGAGATCGCGGAGCTGATTATGCAGTCGGACGATTACGCCGCAGGCACCTGTACCTATGACGGCAGCAACGCCATGTTCTTCTGGGAGGACAAGGATGGCACACCCTATGGCTATTCGCCGGAGCTGCGCGCGACGCTGAGCACACTGCCGGAGGGCGAGGCAACAGGCTCTACCGAGACTGTTTCCTATGCCAAAAAGGGCGGCTCACCCGTCGGAAAGCAGGTCTATGTATTCGAACCATGGCTCGGCAAAGAAGATCTGGTTTCTGAGGGCCTTGATGCCGACGGAAAATCCATCGCAGAAGCGATCAGCGGCACCTATATTCGCTGTACCGGAACAGACGTCACCATCGACAGGCTGGCCGAGGCGATGGAAAATGGCGCGGTCGTCCTCATCGGCACGCACGGCACGACCGACTATGACAACGTCCTGGACTATTCCAACCCCTATGGCAAGTATGTGGCAGACCGCGTCACACAGGCAAACACCAACTATCTGACCTTGCGCAGCATCGACGGCCTGACAGAGGCGGATCTGGCGCCGGTCGACGGTCCCTTCGGCACCTATTACCATGCCTATCGAACCGGCAGTAGCGAGTGCGCGGTTGACGGCACGGTCATCGCCAACCATATGACAAAGGACGCGCCCAACAGTCTCGTCTGGTTGGACGCCTGCCTCGGCATGGCAACGGACGGCATCGCCGCTCCGCTGTACCGGAAGGGCGCCGCGGTTGTCTTCGGCTATTCTCAAGTTGCCTACAGTAATAGTATTATGTCATACAGGCAGGAGTTTTGGCGGGTCATGAAGCAGGGCGGCACCGCCGCGGAGGCGGCCGCTGAAATGAAAGAGTGCAACGGCTGCTGGCAAAAAAATATCTATACTGATATTACTGACTGGTATAATTATTCCGATACAATTGAAACAGCGCGAAAATACCATTGTCCCTTCCCGGTAATTGTCTCGGTGGAGGACGCCTATCCCGGGCAGCGCACCGGGCAAACCTACGGCGTGGACAGTCTGCAGGACGTCCGCTCCACCTGGCGGCTCTGGACCGACTATACCGTGTCGGCCGTTTCGGATAACACCGCTTACGGCACGGTTTCCGTTTCCGGCACCGTGATCACCTGCGAGCCAAAGGCAGGCTACTGTGTCTACAGCGCTGTCGTTACCTCCGGCAGCGGCAGCTGCACCGTCCGGGGGAACCGCGTTGTGGTCGATCCCGCCTCGGACTGCACCGTCAAGGTTTTCTTCGTGCGCAAGCCCGGCCTGACGGACAGCACGGAGGGCATCGTCGCCTACACCGTTGCGGGCAAAAGCATCTATTTCAACCGGGAGACGCAAATGATCGTGGGCGCTGACGCCGACATCGTAAACGCCGATCTTCCGGAAGCGATCCTCGGCATACCCGTTACGGGCATTGCCGGAGAAGCGTTTGCCTATTGCACCCTGCTGGAGAGCGTCACGATCCCCGAAAGCGTGACCTCCATTGGTGATGGCGCGTTTTCCAATTGCTACGCTCTGAAGAGCGTTGCGCTTCCCTCAGGTATCGGGGTGCTGCCCAGCTCTGCCTTCCTGCGCTGCGAAAGCCTGACGAGCATTTTCATCCCGGAGAATGTAATACAAATCGGCCCGGCTGCCTTCTACGGCTGCCAAAGACTGAGCGCCGTTTATTTCCGGGGAGACGCTCCGCAGCTCTGCCAGCATGCCTTCGATCAAACCGCGCCGGCCTGTCTCTATTACCGGGAGGAAACGCAGGGCTGGACCTCACCGACCTACGGAACCTTCTATAACAATTATTACGCGCTTGAGGAATACCCCAGCGCGATATGGCAGTCCGGCGATATCATCATTCCCTGTATCGTGAAGGGTGGGCACATCTACCTGGACGCGGCAACCGGCACCATCGTGAGCGCGGACAAAACGATAACGGCGGCGGATGTCCCGCTTTCGGTTCTCGGCGTAAAGGTGCTGCGCATCGGCAGCCGGGCCTTTGCTGACTGCCGGAAGCTGGCACAAGTCTCGCTTCCGTCTTCCCTGCAGTCCATCGGGGATTCCGCCTTTGACGGCTGCCCGCTGAAAGCCGTTGTGATCCCGGCAAACGTCAAGACCATCGGCAGCCGGGCCTTTATGAATGACGGCGGACTGACCTCCGTTTATTTCCTGGGCGACGCGCCCTATCTGGACTCCGCCGCCTTCTATACAGACGGGGATATGGGCCGGACGCTCAACCCGGAGCTGACCCTCTATTATTCTGCGGAAAAAACGGGCTGGACCTCGCCGCGCTACGGAACCTGCCGCGACGGAGCCGGTACTCCGGAAACCTATCCCACCGCGCTCTGGACTCCGGGCCGCGTGCCCTATCCTGTGAAAAACGGCAATATATACTTTGACGCGGCCACGGGCAAAATCGTAGGCGGAGATGAAAGCATTACTGCCGCGGGCATTCCGGAAAGGATCCTGGGCATTCAGGTGACGAGCATCGCCGACGGTGCCTTTAACTACTATTACCCGAACCTGGCCGATGTCACGCTTCCCTCTTCGCTGCGCTTCATTGGAAACTGTGCCTTTGAAGGCTGCCCCCTGAAAACCGTTGCAATTCCGTCCGGCGTTAAATATATTGGCTATAGTGCGTTTATGAACTATGGCAGTCTGACCTCCGTTTATTTCCTGGGCGACGCGCCCTATCTGGGCCCTGCCGCCTTCTATACGGACGAGGACATGGACTGGTCTCTCAATCCGGATCTGACCCTCTATTATCCCGCGGGAAGAGCGGGCTGGACCTCGCCGCGCTATGGGACCTACCGCGATGAAGAAGGCATCCCGGAAACCTATCCCACCGCGCTCTGGGACCCTGAACGCGTGCCCTACGCTGTGGGAAACGGCAACATCTACTTTAACACGCGCACAGGCACTGTCGTTGACGCGGATGAATGCATCGTGGAGGCGGAGATCCCGGAAAGTATCTGCGGCGTAACTGTGGAGGCTATCGACGTACAGGCATTTTCGGACTGCAGCGCCCTGTGCCATATTACCATCCCCGGGACCGTAACGCAGATCGGCTACGGCGCATTTGCGAACTGCGTTTCCCTTGAGAGCATTGTCATTCCGGCCAGCGTAACGCTGATTGAAAGTTTTGCATTTACAAACTGTAACAGCCTGTATGCGATCTGCTTCCTGGGCGACGCGCCGAGAATATATGAAGCTTATCCCTCCGGCGCGACGCTCTACTTTATCGAAGGAAAATCCGGCTGGACAGAGCCAATCTTTGTCACCGAGTCGAACGAGGTCTTCCCCTCCGCGACCTGGGACGGCAGGAATATTCCGGCTGCCGATCCGCAGCCCGGGAACCCGCAGGAGACTCAGCCTGTGACCCCGACTGAGCCGCAGCCTGAGAACCCGCAGGAGACTCAGCCTGTGACCCCGACTGAGCCGCAGCCTGAGAACCCG
>CAMGRA010000019.1 GCA_946061345.1 uncultured Clostridia bacterium
GACAGCAGGCAGCGGCCGGAATAGGAAACGCACATGGCTCCGTGGGCAAAGGTCTCGATCTTCAGCGCCCGGGGCGTGTTTTCGCGGATGGTACGGATCTCCTCCAGCGACAGCTCCCGGGCCAGAACGACACGGTCAGCGCCCAGCCCGTACCAGGCGTTGGCACACGCGTAATTGGCCACGCTGACCTGGGTGGAGATATGGCGCTCACAGTGGGGCGCGTACTTTTCCGCCGCACGGAACACGCCCAGATCCGCGATGATCAGGGCATCAACACCGTTTTCCTCCAGGCGCTCCAGATGGGCAGGAAGTCCCCCCAGCTCGTCGTTGCGCGGCATGGTATTGACGGTGACATGGACCTTAACGCCGTGGGCATGGGCAAAGCGGACCGCCTCCGGCAGCTCCTCCGGGGAAAAATTCCCCGCAAAGGAGCGCATACCGAAGCTTGTCCCGGCCAGATATACCGCGTCCGCGCCGTAAAGGACCGCCATTTTCAGCCGTTCCATATCGCCGGCGGGCGCCAGCAGCTCCGGCTTATCCGTTCTCATTCTGTGACCCCAGGAAAGCGTTGTGCTCGTCATAGGTGGAGGAGAAATGATGGTAGCCGGTGGACTTGTCCAGGGCGTAGTAATAGTAGCTGCTCTCCGACGGATAGAGGGCGGCCGTGATGCTGGAAAGGCCCGGATTGGAGATAGGTCCGGCAGGCAGACCAGCATGATTATAGGTGTTATAGGGGCTGTCCACCTGCAGGTCCGACGACGTAAGAGCGCCGTCGATACCGCCCAGGGCATAGACCACGGTGGCATCGATGTTCAGATAGGGGAAGTCAGCGGGCTTGCACAGTCGGTTATAGATGACCGAGGCGATATTGCCGCTCTCGTCGGCGCCGGCGGATTCCTTTTCCACCATGGAGGCCACAGTGATCAGCTCATAGACAGTCATCCGGTGGGCGGAGATATAATCCTCACCGTAGCCGGCGCTCGAAAGGCGCTGGGCCAGATTCTCGTTGAGTACCTCCAACTGAGCCTGTGCTTCCTCGGAGAACTTCTTTTCAAAGTTCACCAGGAGCTTGTCCAGCACCCGCTCGGGGCTGTCGTTCTCATAGAAATCGTAGGTGTCCGGGAAGAGGAAGCCCTCCAGGCGGTTAGACGCGCCATAGGGCAGCCCCTCCAGGAACCAGTAGTCAAATTCCGTATTGGCGGCGCAGGCCTCCAGGTCAGCCGCCGAACAGACGTTGTTTTTCTCCATCAGGGCAAAGATCTGGGCGCTGGTCATGCCCTCGGGGATCATCACGCGGACGGTGGTGCGGTTGGGGCTGTTGGCGATCATGCCGTTGACCAGCGCGTGATAGTCATAATTGTAGCTGATGACATAGGTACCCGGGTCCATGGTGGTATCGTTGTCGATATAGCTGCAGTAGAACTCAAAGAGCCAGGGATACTTGATAACGCCATGGTCCTTGAGCATCTGAGCAATGTCCTCCACGGTGTCGTCCGGGCCGATGGTAACAGTCAAAGTTTCGCTGGAGCGTCCAAAAGCCAGCACATCCTGGGCACATTCCCAGGCGCCGTAGCCCAGCCCCACCGCCACAAGGCCGACAATGACCAGGTACAGGATCACCTTGACAAACAGCGGGATGATGCGCTTTCTGTGCTTTCTCCGGGGCTTGTCGGGAGGCGGCATATCGTCCCCGCTATTCACAGGCAGATCTTCATCGTAGTACTCTTCCTCGTCGGCAGTGGACGGTTCCTCATATTCCCCGTAGCTGTCGAAGGCGTCGCCGAAGTCCGGCCTGAAATCCTCATCCTGAGGCACCAAGGGCATGGGCTCCGCCACAGAGTGACGGGGATGAGAGGGAGCAGACGGCTCGTCACCGGTCTGCAGCATTTCGCCGGGGGCGCTGTCGATCTGCTGCTTTGCCTCGGCAAGCAGCTCATCGAGGGACTGATCCTCGGGAGCGTCTGAATTGGGATAATGATTGTCTGTCATAACTCTCTCCTTTTAATACTGATTCCTGATTAAATTATTTAATCAGGAATCCCGTGTGCTGCGCACACTCACATCGTGCTTAAGGCACGCTGTGCCGTCTTGTGCAGAATCTGACGCGCCTTCGGCGCTATAAAAAGCTTTAAAGCTTTTTATCAGATTCTAGTATAACCATACACCGCACCTGCGGCGACCTGTTTGGCCTTTTCCTCGCCGCGCAAAACCTTGACCAGGGCCAGGCCGAAATCAAACGCGGCACCCGGGGCTTTTCCGGTGATGACACGGCCGTCGATGGCCGCGTTTTCCTCGCAGATGACGGCACTTCCCATCTGCGTCTCACAGCCGGGATAGCAGGTGGCCCGCTTGCCGTCAGTGATGCCCAGACCGGCCAGCACCGTAGGCCCGGCGCAGATAGCCGCCGCATAGCCGCCGCTTTCGTAGACCTGGCTGACCGCTTTCAGCACCGTTTCGCTTTTGAGGATGGACGCGACGCCGCCCAATCCGCCGGGCAGCACCAGCATTTCCGCCTTTGTCAGGTCCGTTTCCTCCGCGACGCAGTCGGCGCAAACGGTGATGCCGTGGCCGCCGGTGATCTCCCGGCCACCGATGCCCGCAAAACGGACGTCGACACCCGCTCTGCGCAGCAAATCACAGGGGACGATGGCTTCCGTTTCCTCGAAGCCCTCACCTAAAATGATGTAGACCATGCTTTATCCCTCCAGGCAGGTGCGAACCAACTCATAAATCTCGTTGTGGATGTCCTCGATGGAACGCATTTTTCCGTCGCGGGCGCAGTTGATGATGGTCCAGCCATAGAATCTTGCCGCCTCCAGTCCGGTCTTGCGGCAAAGGCGCAGATAGTCCATGTTTTGCTCATGGATGTCTGCGTGGGTGTGGGTGTCGTGTTCCCGACGTCGAAGCATCTGGCCGGTCAGCTCCGTCGGCACATCCAAATATATGACGATATCCGGCTCGGGAAGTTCCATATGATGATATTCAAAGTCGTACAGCCAGCGGAAGAAATCCTCCCGGGTCTCATCCGGCTCCTTGGAGGCCTGGTGGACAGCATTGGAAGTGGTATAGCGGTCGGAGAGCATCAGTCCGCCGTTCTGATAGTATTCCCGCCAGACCTTGCGGTATGACGCATAGCGGTCCACAGCGTAAAAAGTAGAGGCCGCGTAGGCATTGACATCCGACGGACGGGCGCCGAACTCGCCGCCCAGATACATACGGATCAGTGCCGATGACGGCTCGGAATACTGCGGGAACACCATGGTGCGGAAGTCCACCTGCATGGCCTGCAGCCGTTTGGTCAGAAGTGAAAACTGCGTCGATTTTCCGGAGCCGTCCGTTCCCTCAAACACAATCAGCTTTCCCATGTTCATTCCCCTTTCATTCTCTTTTTCAGTGCGGCAAAAACAAATTTCGGCAGACGGAGCATACGGCCGAAGCGGCGCGGCTCCTTGATAAGGCGGTAGAGCCATTCCAACTGGAGGCGGATCATCCACCGTGGCGCGCGCTTCACCGTTCCGGCGATGCCGTCCAGGGTGCCGCCCAAGCCCGCCATAAGGCGAACATTCAAGTCCTGTCTGTGGCGGTACATGAAGTATTCCTGCTTCGGCGCGCCGAGACAGACGTAAAGGGCATCGGCCTTGGCTTCGTTGATCTTCCTCACGACCTCATCTTCGTCCCGGAAATAGCCGTCTGCCGTACCGCAGATGCACAGGCCGGGATGCTTCTCCAGCATCTTCTCCGCCGCCAGCTCCGCAACGCCGGGCTTGCTGCCCAAAAGATAGAGGCGGCTGCCCAGCTCCTCATAGACCGGCAGCATATTCTGGGCAAACTCAATACCGGCCACCTTCTGCTTCAGAGGCGTTTTCAGAATTTTCGCCCCCAGCACCACGCCCGCGCCGTCGGGAAGCACCAGGTCCGCCTCGTTCAGCACCCGGCGGAATTCCTCATCGCTAAGGGCTTCATAGGCCATTTCCGCGTTGGGCGTGACCACATAGGCGGCCTTGTCGCCAGTCAGCAGCTCACGGCCCCGCGCCAGGGCTTCGACCATGGTGAGATTGTCATATTGCACACCCAAAACATCCGTTTTCATGCGCATACCTCTTCCATTTTATTCTTATCATATTTTATCACACATTTTTTGCTTTGTCTATGCCTCATTTCACATTCTGCGCCCGGCGGCATACTATGTTGTGAAAGCACTTTTTTGCTTAATCGTTCCATCAGGAGGTAGTTTTATCATGCCGGAAAACACCATTGAGCCCACTGGCGGCGTTGACGCAAGCCGGCAGGTCTGTGTCCATACCCGCCAAATCACCGACAGCTGTCTGGATAAGGACTGCGTGGAGGACCTGCGGGTCTATCTGACCCAGCAGTCCCAGGCGGCTCTGGACAATTCCACCAATGTCAAGACCCGCTGCGCCGAGCTGTTGTTCGCCAACGTCTGTGTAGAGCCGCTGCACTACAAGGCAGGTTTCTACGCCGTCGATCTGACCTTCTACTATCGGATCATCGGCGACGCCATTTTGTGCGGCACCCGTCCCACCACCATCACCGGTATCGCTATCTTTGCCAAGCGGGTGGTCCTCTACGGAGGCCACGGCCGCGCCAAGATCTTTACCGGCTCCGATACCATGCCCACCGCTGACCTGCTCCAGCGCCGCGATATGCCCGAGGCCGTTCTGGAGGCGCTGGACCCGATGATCCTGTCGGCCAAGGTCCGGGAGGTCTGCGAGTGCCACCGCGGAGAAACGGAGCTGGCGGACATTCCCGCCTGCATCGCCGAGAGCTTCGGGGAACCGCTGGTCATGACCGGGGAATCCAAGCGTCTCTATGTGACCATCGGCCAGTTCTCCACCGTCCGTCTGGAGCGGGAGACCCAACTGACCCTGCCGGTCTGCGAGTATTGCGCGCCCACCCGGGAGTGCTGCGACGAGGAATGCTGCGAGGAGGATCCCTGCGAGATGTTCAGCCGCATCGACTTCCCCATGCGGGCATTTTTCCCGGAAAGCCGCGGCGCCAACTGCAAGGAGGAACACACGGAGCCCCAGAGCTGCAGCTGCTGAACTATTCTATGCGGCCCGGGGTCGTCCGAAAGACAGAAAAAAGAGGCTGTCACGCACAGCCTCTTTTTTTCAGACCCTCGATAAAGCCCGAAACCGTCAAAATCAGAAAACATTTTTTGTCATTCATAATTAAGACTTCATCAACATAATAGAGATCTTCCAAACTTTTCTCCGTTGAATAATGTAATTTATCTTGATTTTTGACTTACTGCGCAACTCTCGCCTTACCGTACCTATGTACGCCGACAGGCGAGAGTTGCTTGTCTTTCGGGCTTTCTCAACAGTCTCCCAGCGTGCCTAAGGATGCTTCTGCAGATTCAATGTGACGGCGGCAGCCGCCGTGAGGACGGCCCGTTTCATGTCATTAAACCGCTCGACGCTCTGAGCCGCCATACAAATGACGCCGATGGCGTAGCGGCACTCCCCTGCCGCGTCGAAAATGGGAGCGGCAATAGATTTCAGCCCCAGCTTATATTCTTCATGTTCCTCCGCATAGCCCGCCTGACGGATAGCCTCCAAGGAGGAGAGAAGCCTTTCTGTCGAGGTGAGTGTATGTTCCGTAAAGGCGGCCAGGGGCTGCTTATGGACCAGACGCTCGGCGGTGTAGCCGGGCAGATTGGCCAGAATGACCTTGCCCTGGGAGGTGCAGTGCAGCGGCAGCCGCGTCCCCACCTCGGAGACGATACGGAAGCCCACATGAGGTTCCTCGCAGACGGTCAGGATCAGCTCGTCGCCGGAAAGCCGCGCCAGATAGGCAGACTCCCCCACCTCGTCGACGATCCTCTGCAAATAGGGCGCGCAGAGCTCCGGCACGCCCCAGCTCTGATTGACGGCACTGCCAAGCTCAAAGAGATGATAACCGAGGCGATACTTGCCGTCGCCGGAATTCTGCTCCAAAACGCCCGAATCCAGCATGGAGGCGAGCAGGCCGTGGATCGTGCTCTTGGCCCAGCCGGTCCTGGCCTCCAGTTCCCGCAGGGACAGAGGGCGGCGCTCCTGCCAGAAGCAGTCCAGCAGCACGATGGCCTTTTCAATGGCGTGGACACGCCTTCCGCGCGTTTCCATAGAAGTCACCTCACAGACAGAATTATTGCAGGAATATCCGTTTCCCGCCGCCGTAGGGCCGAACACAGCCGATTCTCTGAGCCGACGGGACGGCGGTCTTCAATTCTTCATACATTGCATCGGCGTCCTCCGGATCGACGGCGATCAATAAGCCGCCGGAGGTCTGGGGGTCATAGAGGATGTCCTGCACTGCCAGCGGGACACTGCCCGCGTCCACCCACCTTTCCGCGAAGTGGCGGTTGCGGTACATACCCGCAGGCAAAATGCCCATCTCCGCCAGTTCCCGCGCCTCGGGCACAAAGTCCACGGCGGTGGTGTCGATGACCAGCTCCATGTCGCTGCCCTGGGCCATTTCCAGGCCGTGGCCCATGAGGCTGAAGCCCGTCACATCGGTACAGGCGTGGACACGGTATTTGACCATCACGTCCCGGGCACCCTTATTCAGGGTCGTCATGAGCTTTTTTGCAAACTCCATGGTCTCGGGGGAAGCCAGGTCCGCCTTTGCCGCCGTTGTCAGGATGCCGATGCCCAGAGGCTTGGTCAGAAACAGCACGTCTCCGGCCTTGGCACCGCAGTTTTTCAGCAACTTGTCCGGGTGGACAAAGCCCGTCACCGCCAAGCCGTACTTTGGCTCCTCGTCCAGGATGCTGTGACCGCCCGTGATGATGGCACCGGCCTCATAGACCTTGTCATAGCCGCCCCTGAGCAGCGCATGGACCGCCTCCTTGGGCAGGTTTTCCGGCACCGCCATGATATTCAGCGCCAGCTTCGGCTCTCCGCCCATGGCGTAGACGTCCGACAGGGCGTTGGTGGCGGCGATCTGTCCGAAGGTATAGGGGTCGTCGTCGATAGGAGGGAAAAAGTCCACCGTCTGGACCAGGGCCAGGTCCTCCGTCACCTTGTAGACCGAGGCGTCGTCGGACTTGTCAAAGCCCACCAGCAGATTGGGGTCCTCATGGACCCGGATGCCGTCCAGGAGCTTGGCAAGGACGCCCGCTCCCACCTTTGCGCCGCAGCCGGCACATTTAGCCAGTTTTGTCAGCTTGATATCTTCCATTTTTTATCCCTCCGAAAACCGCAATATCGCTTCCAGCACGCCGCCTCCGATGGCAAGGGCCTTGTCGGAGACCAGTTGACAGTAGGAGGCCTCTCCCCGTGGGTCCACATCGCCCGCCTTCATGCCACGGTGGACAGGCGTTCCGTCGGCAAGAAGGCCCCGCAGAACGCCGGAGATCTGACAGCGCATCGGCTCCGTTCCCACGTAGCCCGCGATCTCGTTTTGCTCTACCATGTCGCCGATCTCCAGCCGCTGGCGGAAAATCCCGTCGGCGGGTGCCCGCAGAACCCGTTCCCCCGCAAAGCCACCGATCAGCCCGGGAATATTGGTGTTGGGAATGGGAGAGCCCTCGGTGATGACCCTGCCCAGGGTATGGCCGCGCATGGTCTCCACGCAGGCATGGCAGTCGACCCCCGCCGTGAAGCCCGGCCCTACGCCGATGACGCAGGGCGCGTCGGTGATCTTCGTGCCAAGATTCCGCTTGGCCAGGATAGCGTCCACCACCGCGTCAGGCCGCAGTGCGCCGATGCAGGCCGCCTCCGGGTCTGCCAGAACGGGGATCTTTTTCTCTTTCAGGATCGAAGCCGCCGCCTCGGGCGTTTCGGCAAAGACCGCAGTCACATCCTCCACGGTCATAGTTCCAAACAGAATTGCCTGGGAAAAACAGACGGTCCGCCGGATGGCAGTGGGGCGCGGGAGGTCCGTCATAATGACCTCCATTTTCGCGTGGAACAGGCGCAGGGCAATGCCGGAGGCCAGATCACCCGCACCCCGGATCAATACACGCATAACAATTCTCCTTTTTGCAGCGACGCAATCACCACGGGGCAGTCCAGCAGCCGTGCCAGTTCATAGGCCACAGTGATTCGCTCCGGGCTGTCGGCCTGGTTGATGAGCACCCGGGTGTGCAGCGCTTCCTTGCTCAAAACCGCAGCGACCGCCTCCGGTGAAGCAGTGTCGCTGCCGGAAAGAGCCATGAACCGTTCCGGCCTGTGAGCCGCCTCCGCCGCAGGGCGATTCAGGCCCGAGGCGCCCACCACGCAGATCACCTGATTTGCCTCACGGGGAATCACCGGCTCATGGGAGGCATGGGCCTTGAGGGGTCTTCCGGCAGAGCCGTCCGCTTCCACCAGGACGTAATCCGCCAGGGTGGACAATTCCCCGAAGCTCTGCTGCGGTGCGGACAGCTTGCCGTTTTCGCAGAGCGTCCCGACGCACAGGATGCCGCTGACCTTCCCCGCCGTCAGGGCAAAGGGCAGGTCTGTGGGCTTAAAAATGTGCGTCGAGGTGGTGACGATGACGCTGCCCCGCCCCTCCAGTTCCCGGGCCAGGCGGTAGAGCAGTGTGGTCTTGCCGCCGCCGCCGATGATGGCGGTGAGTCCCGGCCGGACCTGTAATGCCTCTGCAAATTCGTTCATGGCGAACTCCGTTCACAATTTCGTTATTCTTTTATTAAAATAACACAACCGGATTGCCGCGTCAAGGTAGTTTTCGATAAAATTATTGACGGGAAAACGGGTTTTGTGCTATACTTTTTTTATGGAAAAGAAATTCAGACCTGTGCTGACCGTGCGGATCTTCGGAGGGGACAAGTGCTTCGGTCCCGGCGTTGCAGAGCTGCTGCGCCGGGTGGAGCAGGAAAAATCCCTCCGCGCCGCCGCCATCTCCATGGCCATGGCCTATTCCAAGGCCTGGACGGTCATCCGAAACTCCGAAGCCGAGCTGGGCTTCAAGCTGCTGATCTCCACCACCGGCGGTAAAAACGGAGGAGGTGCTTCGCTCTCGCCAGAGGCCAAAAGGCTACTCGCTGCCTACGATGGATACTGCGCCAAGCTGCGTTCCTACGCCGCTGAGGAATTTGAACGCAGCTTTTCGGAAATTCTGTAGACACACGGCAACACGGACTGCGCCGGTCGCGGTCCGTGTTGTTTCTTGTGGCATATCACAGTTCATTTTTTTCTGTCAAAAAATTGGAAGTTTGACACTATCTGCAACCGATTTGTTATTTTCGCTTTACAATTTGGCTCTTTTATGTTATACTCTCCTTGCCTATATTTGGATTGCTAATCTTTTTCCGATTGGATATACTCCTAATGTGAAAGGGTATGTATATGACGCAATATATCATTCGGGGCGGTAAGCCCCTGAACGGAACCGTTACCATCAGCGGCGCGAAAAACGCGGCCGTTGCTATTTTGCCCGCGACCTTGCTGGTCAACGGCACCTGCCGTATTGAAAACGTCCCCGATATCTCCGACGTGCATCTGCTGCTGGAGATTTTGGACCGTATGGGTGCGGAGATCCGCCGCCTGAGTCCCAACACGCTGGAGATTTCCTGCGTCCATGTGCGGGACAGCGAGGCCTCCGACACTCTCGTGCGCCGCATCCGCGCCTCCTATTACCTCATCGGCGCGCAGTTGGGCCGCTTCGGTCACGCCAGAGTCGCCCTTCCCGGAGGCTGCAATTTTGGTGCCCGCCCCATTGACCAGCACATCAAAGGCTTTGAAGCCATCGGTGCGGACGTGACGCTCTCCAACGGCTTTGTCTGCGCCACTGCGCCGGAAGAGGGACTGACCGGCGGCCGCGTCAATCTGGACGTGGTCTCCGTCGGTGCCACCATGAACATCATGATCGGCGCAGTCCTTGCCAACGGCACCACCATCATCGAAAACGCCGCCAAGGAGCCCCACATCGTCGACCTGGCCAACTTCCTCAACGCCATGGGTGCCAAGGTTTCCGGCGCGGGCACCGATACCATCAAG
This sequence comes from uncultured Clostridia bacterium, assembly GCA_946061345.1. GTDB lineage: Bacteria > Bacillota > Clostridia > Oscillospirales > Oscillospiraceae > JAZOXB01. Next base: position 9,948 of record CAMGRA010000019.1, read on the forward strand.
GTCCGCGGCGTCCGCTCTCTCCACGGCGGCAGCTATTCCATCATCCCCGACCAGATCGAGGCCGGCACCTATATGGCAGCCGTGGCCGCTGTCGGCGGCAATGTTCTGATCCAGAACGTCATCCCCAAGCACATGGACTGCATCAGCGCCAAGCTGCGTGAAATGGGTGCCAAGGTGACGGAATATGACGATGCCATCCGCGTTCAGCGCACCGGCATTCTCCGCCGCGCCAACGTCAAGACTCTGCCTTATCCCGGCTTCCCCACGGATATGCAGCCGCAGATCGCCGTCTGTATGTCTCTTGCCTCCGGTGTCAGCGTGATCACTGAGAGCATCTACGATACCCGTTTCGGCTACTGTGCCGAGCTTAACCGCATGGGTGCCGCCATCAAGGTGGAGACCAAGGTGGCCGTCATTACCGGTGTGGAGCAGCTCCACGGCTGTACCGTCCACGCCTGTGACCTCCGTGCCGGCGCTGCCATGGTCATTGCCGGTCTTGCTGCCGACGGCACCACCGTTGTGGAAGAGATCGAATATATTGAGCGCGGTTATGAAAATATTATCAGCAAATTAGAGGGCCTGGGCGCTTCCATCAAGCGCGTCGAGACGCCCAGCCGCCGCTCCGTTCACGCCGCCGGATAATCGCATGGAATCATTCGTCACCGTCCTTGAACTCATCGGCACCGTTGCCTTTGCTGCCTCCGGGGCGCTGACCGCCATAAAAAAGCACATGGATCTGCTGGGCATTATGGTCCTGGGGGTCGTCACCGCCACCGGCGGCGGCATCCTGCGGGACGTGATCCTGGGCATCACACCGCCGCTGGCCTTCCGTGATCCTCTGTGTGCGCTGGTGGCCATCGGCACATCGATCCTGCTGTTCATTCCCTGGCTCCGCCACCGACTGACCCATAATCAGCGCCTGTTTGACGCGGTGTTGCTGGTCATGGACTCTCTGGGGCTGGGCGTTTTTACCGTTATGGGCATCTGGAACACCCTGGCTTTTTCGCCGGACCGCAGCACCTTCCTGCTGGTTTTCGTCGGCGTGCTCACCGGTGTGGGCGGCGGCATCCTCCGGGATATCCTGGCAGGCAATACCCCCTACATACTGGTCAAGCACATCTACGCCTGTGCTTCTCTGGTGGGTGCCCTGTCCTGCGCCCTGCTGTGGCGGCACCTGCCGGAATATGCGGCCATGCTGATCGCCATGTCTCTGGTGCTCATCATCCGGCTCCTGGCGGCGGTCTTCCGCTGGAACCTGCCCCGGGCGAACGATGAATAATTTCTGACCTCCGACTTGTTCGGAGGTCTTATTTTTTTGAACTTCAATATATTTTTATTGACAAACGATAATTTTTGTGATATTCTGGCAGCAGAGATCAAAAGGAGGTCTGTCTATGAAAAAAGGTCCCGTCATACTCTGTACCATTTTTGTATGCCTGTTTCTGGCGCTTCTTCTTGTGCTTTTGTTCCTCGCGCCTCCGCTCGTCGAAGCCTACAGCAGCTTCCGCGCTCTTTCCGAGGGAGTCCCGGACGCGATCCTGATTGCCTTCTACCTCTGCGCCGTACCTGCCGCCGCCGCGCTGCTGTGCCTTTTGGCGCTGCTGAGGACCATCCGGCGGGAGGAGCCGTTTGCAAAGCGCAGCGCTACGCTCATGTCCGTCGTCTCCTGGTGCTGCGTGGCCGTCTCCCTCATCACAGCCGGGGCGGGCTTCCGTTATTTCCCGCTGTTTTTTATCGCAGTGGCCATGGTGTTTATTTTCCTCATCGTCCGCGTGGTGCGTATGTGCTTTGTCGCCGCCGCTGCGCTGAAGGAAGAAAACAGTCTGACGATCTGAGGTGGCGCCATGGCGATCATTGTGAATCTGGACGTGATGATGGCAAAGCGCAAGATCTCCTCCAACGAGCTGGCAGAGAAGATCGGCATCACGCCCGCCAATTTGTCCATTCTGAAAACCGGCAAGGCCCGTGCGATCCGCTTCTCCACCCTGGACAGCATCTGCAAGGCCCTGTCATGCCAGCCGTCTGACATTCTGGAATACCGTGAGGAGGATACCGATGGAAAATAAGCCTGAGAATTCTACACCGGAGCAGCAGCGCCAGGTGTTTTATTACCCGGAGCTGCAGCCGCTGCAGCCGCCGATACAGCCGCCGCGCCTCACTCCCTACCGCGCCTCCACCAGGCGGGACATGGTCTTTGCTCTGCTGCTGGTCGTATTCAGCATCCTTTGTGCCGACTTCTATTTCTGGGGCGGCGCAGGCCCTGCCGCCGGGATCGCCACCGTCTGCCTGCTTTTGACCGG
>CAMGRA010000020.1 GCA_946061345.1 uncultured Clostridia bacterium
CAAAAAGCGTCTTGTTGACAAAGAGGACCTCCGTGGATTTGGCCACCGGCAATATCACAAGGCGGTCGTGGATCGTCCCCTCCCCGATAAACGCGGGGATGAACGCTGACAGCTCCTCCTCCGGGAAATAGTCGCGGTAATCCACCAAGATCTCCTCGTCCGGCATGGCAAGCACCGTCTTGGGATAGGAAACAAACATATCCGGCAGCTCAGAGGCACCGGGATCGCCGTTGGCTGCCGCTAAAACGCCCTCATGGATGGTGTTCGTATTGGTCACTGAGGTCACCTGAACCGTGATGCGCTGCTCCTTTCCCACCGTTTGGTTGAATTCCTCAATCAGGTCATTGAGGGGAGAATCGGTCTGCCCGCCATAGACGTGCCAGATCGTCAGCGTGATGGGCTGCTCCTCCCGCGCTGCCTCGCAGCCTGCAGCAGGCAGGAACAAGGCAAGGCACAGAAGAATGGATAGGAATCGTTTCATCCTTACCTCCACACTATGCGCCGTCCGGCAAACCTTGGAGCACACAGTGAAAAAGCTGATTGATTTTTATTCCATTATACCGATTTTTTTCTTTCTCGCATGAATCAAAAGATCTATACAATAGCTGCGAAAAAGCTGAGCGTCCGAAGATCAAGGCGCTCAACCCGATACTGGTTTTGATGAAAAGACTTCTTCGGGAAACCCAGGCAGCTCAAACGTTTGCATCGCACCGACGTACTATGGTGATATAAAAGCCAATAAAAGCTTTTATCCGTTTCTGATAAGGGATTATTCCGTGCTGATAACGATGCCGCTGACTCTCGCCTGAATGGCAAGAGCTGTCCTGCTCTCGCAGCCGGTCTTTTCCAGCATGTGGTGGATATGATTTTTCACTGTGCTCTCCGAAATATTCAGCTTCTTCGCTATGGCGGCGTTGGATACGCCCGTGGTCATGATCCGCAGCACCTCCAGCTCCCGCTCGGTCAGCTCCGCGCCTGTGGCAAGGCCGAGCCGAACGGGCGGCGGGCTGTCCGGATAGACCGATTCGCCTGCCATCGTCCGGTCCATCACCTCCAGGAGCGTCTCTTTCGAGGCCTCCTTGTACCAAAAACTCTCGATTCCGATCTGCCTGGCTCTTTTCAGCCAGGACGTCTCCGGCATGGAGGTGACAGCAATGATCTTCACATCGGGACAGTTCTTTTTGATCCTTACAGCGGCCTCCAGGCCATTGGAACCGTCCGCCATCAGAATATCCATAAGCACCAGATCAATGGAGTGTTTCAGGACAAAGGTGTCGGCAAAGGCCGCCGACTCCACGGAATAGACAGTTTCGTATTTCTCCGAGGTCTTCATATACATTTCAAAAAGCTGTCTTGATATGAACTGATCGTCCACAATCATTACTTTTATCTTTGCCATTGTCCGTTTCCTCCTCCGGGCAGCTCCACCCGCAGCAAAAAGCGTGGGGCCGCCTCCGTTGTCATTTTTCCTCCCGCCTTCTCCACGGCGCGGCGCAGATCCAGCAGGCCGCCGGTTTCCTGAATGGGCCCCCGGGGCGGCGCGCCGCTGTTGGTCAGCTCCGCAATCAACACGTTTCCCTTGTTGCGTAGCGTCAGATAGAGCCGATCTCCGCCGGCGTGCTTGACGGTATTGGTCAGGCACTCATGCACCGCCGGGATCACAACTGCTCTCTGCCGCTCATTTTCCGGCAGTTCTCCATCCCGGACGATTTCCACATCCACGGACTGAGCTGCCTTGCGCAGCAGTTCCCAGTCCGAGCCGGGCTTCTCGGGCACAGCCTCGTTTTTCAGCACTGCGACGGTATGCCGCCACAACAGCAGCAGTTCGTCACGCCTGCGCTCCTGCCTCGGCTGGGCCAGATAGGCGCGAAGCATCAGCAGGGAGCGTCCTATGTTATCGTGTACCTGAATTTTGGCAGTCAATATTTCATTCTCCATCGTACTGCGCTCCACCTCCCGGCTGTAGCGGCGCAATCGCTCGTTGACCCTGCGAAGGCTTCGGTTCCGTTCGTCCAGCTCCCGATTGAGCCGGTAGGACGTCGTCACATCACAGGCAATCAGCTCCCGGACCTCGGTGCGGTTCACCGTCAGCTTCCTGCAGCGGAAATCCCAGACCCGTCCTTCCCCGGTACGTAGGAGCACCGTCGCCCCGGTACGCAGAAATCTGGCGTTCCCCTCGCCGTTTTTCAGCCGCTGCCAGAAAACCTCTCCATTTTGCAGTTCCATATGGAACAGCTCGCCGCAGATGCGGTGCATCCGGGTGTTGATCAGCAGCGGCTGACCGTTGGGCGCAAAGAAGCAGATACCGTCCGGCAAGGCATCCAGGCTCTCTTTCGTCGCCGTCGGCGTGAGCATATTTTCCCGTCGATGCTTCAGTTTCACCAGAAGTACTGCTTCGACGCCGATCAGCAAAAGCAAGAGAAACACCACGGCGGCACCGGGCAGCGCTCCGAAGATCCCGCCAAGGAAAGTCGGCGTATCGTCAAAGATACGGCAACGGCTGACATCCCCGATGCCTTGCAGCAGCAGAAAGGAACCAGCGGTCAGTACGGAAGCGGCAAGGGCACTCCACCGTCCCGGGCGCAGACTGCAGGCACTGATAAGGATAAACAGCGCGCCCGCCGTCAGCAAGAGGGCGCAGACACCGGAGATCCCCTGAGCCGTCGTCGAAAGCGCAAAATAACAAGTCATTCGTTCGCACCTCCTATCGGCAGCGTCAGGCAGACATACTCCGTTTGTTCCTCCAAGGCCGTCTCCAGCGTCCCGCCGAGGGCAGTGACCGTCTCCTCCATGGCATCCTTTGCCAGACAGGCGCGGGGCGAATTCAGTTCCATCCGCAGCGTCAGCACGCCGCCGGAGAGCTGCAGCCGGACAAGCATTGCGTCCGTTTGCGGAAGGGCAGCCTCCAGCGCCGCCTCAAACAATCCATAGGCCGCCAGCAGCAGTTCACCCTGAAGAAGCGCCTCTCCGGAGAAATCCCCATGGACCCTGACACCGTAAAGCTGCACATATTCCAGTGATTCCAGGATTGCAAGGCGCAGCTCAATGCTGCTCAGATACCTGTTCTGGTGAAACAGCAGCAGCAAATTGGACCGCCGTTTGACATAGGCATTCAGAATGCAGATGTATTTCATTGTCTGCTCGAAGGCCGTCTCGTCCTCCGGCAGGGTATCCAGCAGGGTGCTGATCTCGTCGAGCTGGGCCTTTACGCTCCCGGCAATGTCGCTGTAAAGGCGTTCCTGCTGTTCCATCCTGATCCGGTCCTCAGCCAGCTTGTTTTCCGCCTCCAGTATGGCGTTTTCCTCCGCCAGCACATTGCCCGTCTCCGCAAGTTTCCGGTTCAGACGGTTGATCCCGGAGATGTCCTTGGTCCAGAACCCGTAGCCGCCGTGAATGGGGTGGCTGCGCAGAACAATGCTGCCGTTCTGCAGCAGAACCTCCTCATGCTCCGCTGTGCGGACCTGTTCCGGTGTGACGCGGTTCTGCTGGACCGCGCTGCAGCGAATAGTGCCGTCGCGGGCCATGATCCCCGCACCGATGGAGGAGGCATTCCACAAGTCATCATAACCATCGTTGGAGGGCAGCAGCCGCGCCAGGATCAGGCACTCCATAAAGGCGGCGCAGACAATACAGATAATCTCAGGTACCTTATACAGAGAGAGGATGCCGCTGTCGGGCTTGATAAAGAAGCTCACAAAGCAGAACGCCCCAAACGCCAGCGGCACAAAGGGCATCCACAGCTTTTTGCGGCTGCCCCGGACAGCACATCGGCAGAACACAACGGTGATCATGGCACCAAACAGCATGAGGACCCATATCACCGACGCAAAATAGAACGGTCCGTGTATGTAATTGATCTCCCCCCAGTTTTCCAACCCCGCCGGGAAGCGAAAGGCAAGCTGGTGCAGGTCGTTGGTGAGGATGCCCAGAGCTATAACGGCGGCGGGAAAAAACAGCAGCCTCCAGTGACGGTTGATTGGGCTGTCGTAGGGTCTTCCGATCTGTAGGACGGAGAACAGCATCGGCAGCATCAGGAAGGTCTGCGGCAGATAATACAGATACCAGAGGTACCGTTCCGCAGAGGAATGCTTCGGCGTAAATTCATATTTGACCGTCCGCAGAAGCATCCAGAGGATGATCAGGAGGGCGACACAGATCAGGTTTTTGCGGAGCTCCGGCTGGAGCAGCCGCCGTTGAAGCTGTGAGATCCAGAGAACTGCGGCAGCGGTGAAGAGAGCAAAAATCAAAAAATTCACAGAGAGTTCCTCCGAGACGTGCCCAATATAACGGACAGCGCCTGAGAGTAACACCAGCGTGATACAAATGCAATTCATTCTCTTTGTTTTTTTGCTGTTTTGCACCGGCGGTATCTCCTCTCTTCCGGGCTTCTTCTCTGTCCGGACTTCTCTTTCTACATTATCCCGAAGCGCGGCGCATTTGTCAAGTCACTCCGCCGCCCACAGACGTTTTTTTGTGTGTCGGATCACCCGGATCTCCATCCAGCGGCAGGGCGGGGGGCAGTTCTTCCAGCTTCTTTTTGTCGGAGGATATAGTCCCCGGCCCGGGTCGCGGCAATCGCGCCGTCGGAGGCGGCAGTCACCAGCTGGCGAAGCTCCTTGTACCGGACATCACCGGCAGCGTACACACCGGGCAGGTTCGTCTCCATTCTTTCGTTGGTTCGGATATATCCGGCCTCGTCCAGCTCCACCTGACTCTGAAACAGGCCGGAGGCCGGCTGATAGCCCACAAACACGAAAATGCCGAAGGTGCCGTCCTGCTCCGGGACGTTGTACTTCGTGACCTCCCCGGTCCGGTTGTCTTTCAGCTCCGCGCCCTTCAAAACTCCGTCCCCCCAGGCCCGGAGCAGCTCCGTGTGAAACCGCACTTCAATCCCAGGGTGGCGGCGCAGCTTTTCCTCCAGGGCTTTTTCGCAGCGGAGGGCATCTTTTCTGACCAGCATCGTTACCCTTTTCCCGAAGCGGGACAGGTAGAGGGCCTCCTCCGCCGCGCTGTTGCCGCCGCCGATGACAAAAATGTCCTTGCCCCGGAAGAACGCCGCGTCACAGGCGGCACAGTACCCCACACCTCTGCCCCGGAATTCCTCCTCGCCGTCAAAGCCCGCTTTGCGCGGAGAGGCACCTGTGGCCAGAATGACGGTGCGGGACTTGAATACGCCCGCTTCTGTTTCTACACGCTTCTCTTCCCCCCGCAGGGCCGCGCTGCGGACCCGGCAGGTCTGAAACCCGGCGCCGCAGGAGCTGGCCTGCATCAGCATCCGCTCCATCAGCTCCGGCCCGGCAGTATTCGGCGCGCCGGGATAGTTTTCAATATTGCCGCTCGTCGCCGCCTGTCCGCCGGGAACGCCGTTTTCCAGGATCAGCGTGTGCAGCCCAGCGCGTCCGGCGTAGATGCCGGCGGTGAGTCCGGCACAGCCGCCGCCAAGAATGATCAGATCATAGATTTCCTGTCCCATGGGCGCCTCCCGCTGCAAAGCAAACCGCAGACCAGCCCTGTTTTCGCTGATCTGCGGTTTGTCTGTTATTCTTCCGCCCGGCGCAAGCAGCAACGCGTTCTGCCGTCCCCGGACGGACCGCTGTGGTTCTTATTCTGCGCCGGGAGCCTGTTATTTATACCTCAGTGTCAGGCGCTGTGCCAACCGGCATAGAGCGTGACGGTTTTCGGATTGCGCCAGTCGTAGTTCAGGAATTCTCCGTTTTCGTCGTAGAGGATCGGATAGAACACATGGGCGTAAATATAATCGACACGTTCTCCGTTTTCATCGTACCAACCCGTAAAGACATAGCCCTCGCGCTCCGGCACGGGGTAAGCCGACAAATAGGTACAGCCATCGGATACCAGGGGGGTGGTGGCGTCATATTGGGTCTGATTTCCCATGCCGTCGTCCAGCACAAGCGGAAGGGCGTATTCCTGCTGCCCGGTGTAGCGCCAGAGAACGTGGATGTTCACATAGCGCACACCGTCGCTGCTGACCGGCACCCAGGTCAGTTCTTCCGCCGTCAACGGGTCGCTGACAGCCCGCGCATAGCCGCTGAAGCCGGAGCTTGTGTCATAGCCCTCGTCGCCGGGGTTCCCGTAGTGCAACGCGTAGCCCACCGCCTCAAAGCCTTCCACAGGTTCGGCAGCCGGAAGTGCAAACTCCGTGAAATCCCGCTCCGAAATGGTCTGCTGCAGCAGAACTCTGTTCCCCCAGCTGTTTGGGTCAAAAACGTCATTATACACTGTGATGACGCAGCTTCCGTCGCCGAGAGGATAGGTCGCGTAGACCGGCAGCGGCGGTTCCTCCGGCTCCGTCGGCGGGGCGGTCGTTTCGGTGGGTTCAGGCGCTTCGGCGCTTTCGGAAGGCTCTGCCACGGTCTCGATGCTCGGTTCAGGCTGTGTCGCCGCGGGAATACGGAGCGTTGTTGAGCCGAGGAAAAGCAAGGCGGCGGAAGCGGCAGCGTACAGGCTCCGCCGCAGAGTCTTACTCTTCTTTGGCGCGGAGGGCGCGGTGGAGATGTCCGAAAATTCCGCAGGCGGCGCGGTGATCTCCGGCGCGGTGTTTTGGGGGTATTCCGATGGGGGCGGTGCAAACTCCCCTGTCTGCCGCTTTCCGTCCTCCGGGGGCGGGAAGTATTCCTTGCCGTTCATGGGGCCTTCCTCAATTGGTGTGGATGTCGATCTGCTGGTACGGGCACTCAACGCCCAGCTTGCGGAAGCCCAGGAACAGATCGTGGTTCAGCATACGGGCACCGGAATAGATGTCGGATTCCCCGACCTCCGCCACAAAGCGCAGCACAACGGCGCTGGCACCCAGCTCCTGCACGCCGAGGTATTCCGGCACCGCCTTGAACAGGTCCCTGTGGCTGCGGTGGATCTCCTCCAGCAGGGTGGGGATCTTCTTCTCCAGGGCGGCAAGATCCGTCTCATAGGGGATGGAAAAGTCCGCTACCGCCTTGGAGCTGTTGTCCGAACGGTTGAGGATGTTCTTCATCTCGGAGTTGTTGATGATCTTGACGTTGCCGCCGGTGTCCATGATGCTGGTGGTGCGGATGCCCACGTCGGAAACAATGCCGCGGAAGCCGCCGACCTCGATGATGTCACCCACGTTATACTGGTTGTCCAGCAGGATGAACAGGCCCGTGACCACGTCGGCGATCAGGCTCTCCGCGCCAAAGCCGATGATCAGAGCCAAAATTCCCAGGCTTGCCAGGATGGCGGTGATGTCCACGTTGACAATGGTCAGCACACCGCAGAGAATGATGATGGCGGCGGCGTATTTGAGCATATTGGAGGTCAGCGCCACCAGCGTTTTGGCCCTGTGGCGCTGGGGCTTGAGGAAGCTCAGGGCGAGAACCAGCAGGTTCTCGATCAGCAGCGTGGTAAAGACCATGGCCAGAATACTGAGGATCTTTCCCCCGTTCCACTGGTAGTCGGCGTCGGGCAGCATGGCTCCGAAGGCGTCGGTCCGGTAGCCCACAACGAACACGACCGCCGTCAATATGCCCAGGACGATCAGCCGGACAACTTTTTTATTTCTTTTCATAAAATCGGTTCCTTTCCGTCGCAGATGCGGGATTTGGTCACAATCAGTATAACATAGTAAAATCGCCGCCGCAAGCGTACGGCAGCGATTTTTTCAGCATTTATTCTTCGCAAGGCTCCAGGGTCACTGTGTCGCCGGGAAAAATCTCTCCCTCCTGCAGCACGATGGCGAAAATTCCCTCCGTGGGCATGACGCAGCTTCCCGTCAGTTTTTTGATCTCGCAGTCGTTGTGGCATTTTTTGCCGATCTGCGTGACCTCCAGCAGGGTTTCTCCGACACGCAGGCGGGTGCCGATAGGAAGACTTTTCAGTTCCAGTCCCCTCGTCAGGATGTTCTCCGCAAAATCGCCGGGCTGCAGGGTCAGACCCAGGGCGCGCATTTTGTCCACGCTCTCCTCCGCCAGCAGGCTGATCTGCCGGTGCCAGTTTCCGGCGTGGGCATCACCGGCGATGCCGTGGCCGCACTGCACGCGGATGGACGGAACCTCATGCTTTCGGATGCCCTTGCGCTCACTGATACATACCGCGATCACTTCCGCCATGTCTCATTCTCCTTCTCGTTGGTTTCCGCCGCCTTTGCCCCGGAGGCTTTCGGTTCCGGCAGTGCGGCGCAGTCGGCGGAGCCTTCGGAGCAGAGCATATCAATGCCGTGGCGGATAGCGCCCAGAACCGCCGACAGGTTTTCCTTCGCTGCCTTTTCGCTGCCGGGCAGATTGACGATCAGCGTCCGCCCCCGGATCCCCGCCGCAGAGCGGGACAGGCAGCCCCGGGGCGTGATGCGCATACTCTCGGCCCGCATGGCCTCCGGGATCCCCGGTGTCTCACGCTCGATGACAGCCTTGGTCGCCTCCGGCGTAATGTCTCTGGGAGAAAAGCCGGTGCCGCCGGTGGTCAGAACTAAGGCGATTTTTAACTCGTCGCTGCATTTTATCAGCTGCTTCTGAATTTCTTCCGTTTCATCCGGGACCAGTGCCCGGTAGCAGACCTCCCAGCCATCCTGCTCCAGCATGGCGCAAAGGGCCGGTCCGCTGGTGTCCTCCCGCAGGCCGCGATAGCCCTTGTCACTGACGGTGATCACCGCCGCAGAATACTTCGTCATACCGATTCCTCCCGATGAAATTCTCCATGGACACCGCCGGTCTTGCTGAGCAGGCGGATGTCTGAGATCACCATGTCCTTCTGCACCGCCTTGCACATATCGTAGACCGTCAGCGCCGCTGTGGAAACGGCGGTCAGGGCCTCCATCTCCACGCCGGTGCGCCCGTCGCAGGTGACGGTGGCCTGAATCTCCACACTGCAGCGCGCTTCGTCCAGCTCCAGCGTCAGGTCGGCACCGCTGAGCTGCACCGGGTGGCACATGGGGATCAGGTCCGGCGTGCGCTTGGCACCCATAATTCCCGCGATCTGCGCCACCGTCAGCACGTCGCCCTTTTTCATGCCGCCGCTCTGAATGAGCCGGAAGGTCTCCGGGCTGACCAGGACCCTTGCCGCCGCCGTAGCCGTGCGGTGGGTGATCTCTTTCTTCCCCACGTTGACCATTTTAGCCCGTCCCTGTCCATTAAAATGCGTAAAATCCTTGCTGTTTTCCATAATAAACTCCGTAATGCCGTCGTAATCCTCCAGAGAAAACACCGGGACTGTCGTCTCCATGTCCTCGTCGGTCACGATGGCGGCGTAATGCTCCGGGGCCTTGGGCAGCCCCTTGCCGCAGGCCTTCCGGCTGATGCCGATCTGCCGCAGCGGCTCATTTTTATAGCCCTCCACCAGAACCATATCCACCGGCGGCAGAGCCTGCAAAAGCTCCGGGAGGGTGCGGGGCCGCTGCTCAATGAGGGCAGTCTTTTCCGCCGAGCTGATGACCGTCACCTCCGCGCCGGCCCTCGTAAAGCGCCAGGAATCCTTTCCCTCGCGGTCGATGTCAAAGCGGTGGCCGTCGTGCTTGATGACGGCGAGCTGCAGTCCCTTTGCCCGCAGGCGCGGGATGAGCTGCTCGATGAGGGTGGTCTTTCCCGTGCCCGAATAGGCGGCAAAGGCGATCACCGGGATGGCGTTCATGTCTTACCCTCCGATCTCGTTCATGTTGCGTCCGGCCTGGCTCCTGTGGTCGGCGGACAGTTCGCCGTGCCAACGGGGCTTTTCCAGAATGACCTGCCGCAGCAGCGCCTGCATCCCGGCAAAGTCCAGGCCCTTGACGGAATACTCCAAGGTGGAGTGGAGGCAGGGCTTCAGCTTCCCGTCCGCCGTCAGGCGGATGCGGTTGCACGCGCCGCAGAAATGGGCGCTGATGGGGCTGATGATGCCGATGTTCCCCAGTGCGCCGGGCAGACGGTAGAGCTTTGCAACGCCGTCACCGTCGGGCTGGGGCTTCAGCTCCGGCAGAAGCTGTGTCACGACGGAACCGGGGAGATAGGCCTTAGGGCCAAAATCCCCGCTGTCATACATGGGCATCAGCTCAATAAAGCGCACGTCCACGGGATACTGCTGGGTCAGCCGTGCCAACGCCGGAATTTCATCGTCGTTGAAGCCGCCGATGAGGACGGCATTGATCTTGACCCGTTCAAACCCGGCATTGAGGGCGGCCTTGAGGCCGTCCAGCGCCTGTGAGAGCGAGCCGCGCCTGGTGATATAAGTATACTTCTTTTCGTCCAGGGTATCAAGGCTCAAATTGACCCGCCGGACACCCGCCTCCCGCAGAGGCCGTGCAAGCTGAGGAAGCAAAAGGCCGTTGGTGGTAAGGCACACCTCGCCGATGCCCTCCACGGCGGCGGCTCTGCGGCAGATGGAGAGGATATTCCGCTTGACCAGCGGCTCTCCGCCGGTAATGCGCAGCTTGGTCACGCCGAGGGAGGCCGCCGCTTCCACGGCGCAGAGCATTTCCTCCTCCGTGAGCATTTCCTCGTGGCGCTTCTTGCATACGCCGTCCTCCGGCATACAGTAGCGGCAGCGGAGATTGCACAGCTCCGTCACGGAGAGCCGGAGATAGGTGATCTTCCTGCCGTAAGCGTCCAGCATCTCAATATCTCCCGAAGGTGCAGTTGGGGAAATGGCAGCTCTTGCAGAGCTGGCACAGGCCGCCGTCACCGAGACGGATCAGGTCGGCCTTGGTAATCCTGTCGCCGGCGAAGATCTGGGGCAGAAGCACGTCGAAGATCGTCGTGGGCAGGCTGATGGCAGCGCCGGGAACGCCGAGAATGGCGGTTTTACCCAGATAGGCCACCAAAGTCATATTGCCCGGCTGGGACGGAACGCCGTGGGTCACGATGTCCGCGCCCAGGGTGCGGATGGCGGTGGGCGTCAGGTCGTCCGGGTCCACCGACATACCGCCGGTGAAGATCAAAAAGTCCGCGCCCCGGTCCAAGAATTTCTTTGCCTCCGAGGTGATCATGTCCAGGTCGTCGTCGCAGATCGTCACGCCCAAAATCTGAGCGGGATATTGCTTCATTTTCGCCCGGACCACCGGCTCAAATTTGTCCTTGATGCGTCCGGAATAGATCTCGGAGCCGGTGATGATGACGCCCAGCTTCTTCTCCCGATAGGGCCGCAGGTCCAGCAGCTTCTTATCCGCGCAGAGCTGCTCTGCCCGGAGAATCTGCTCCTCCTTGGTGACGAGGGGCACGATGCGCATGGAAGCCAGCCGCGCACCGGGCTCCACGGGGTAGTGGTCCGGCAGCGTGGAGATGGTGATGTCGCCGATGGAGTTGATTTGCTGCAAAAGCGCCGTGTCCACGCGGAACATACCGCGCTTATCGGCCATCAGCAGCACCTTGCCCTCGGAGGGGGCGGTGTAGTGGGCACCCTCCACGGGAGCCATGGCGGCCATGCGCAGGGCCGCGTCCTCCTCATGGATCTCCCCTGCGTTTTCCTCCCACACGAAAACCGTGCGCTTTCCCAGGTCCAACAGGGCGGGAATGTCCTCCCGGGTGATCACGTGGCCCCGCTTGAAGGCCGCGCCTTTAAAGCCGTCGCGCATGGCAGTGATGTCATGGCACAGGGCCATGCCGACAGCGTCTTCCACTCTGATTTTTTTCATATCATAAATCCTTTCAGCCGGGTGCCTGCCGGGAGCGGCCCGCTTCCGGCGGGTACTACGGCGATCACATTACTTCCGATCATACTGCTGACAACGACATTGCCCTGATTCTGGGGCAGCCGCAGCTTCACCGTTCCGTCCGACAGCTCCAGGCTGCCCCGGAGGAAACGGGTGGTACGGCTCTTTTTGGAAAAGCCCTCCGCAAGGGTCACGGTAAGCTCCTGCGGCAGCACAACCTTTTTGCCGCAGAGCCGGTTCAGGGCCGGCAGAACGACGGCATAAAAATTGGTGCCGGCAGCGGCGGGATTGCCGGACAGGCCGCAGACCAGCTTGCCGTCTCTGACCCCGTAGGCACAGGCCATGCCGGGCTTCATATCCACGCCCCGCACCAAAACCTCCACGCCGGATCGCTCCATGGCCTCGGGCGTCAGGTCATAGTCTCCCACACTGACGCCTCCCGTCAGCAGCACGGCATCGCAGCGCTTTAGCGCCCGGTCGATGCAGGCGGCAATGTCCCGGGCGCAGTCGCCCG
>CAMGRA010000021.1 GCA_946061345.1 uncultured Clostridia bacterium
GAGATCGACGGTGAGGTCGCCGTGGACGAGAGCCACAAGAGCGCCCTGCGCGACATTACCGTCACCGCTGCTGACGGCGAGGTGAAGCTCTATCAGGTGCCTTATTCCGTCGGTTTGAAGGTGGAAAACGGCAAGCATATCCGCAAGGGCGAGCCCATCACCGACGGTGCATTGAATCCCCATGATGTGCTGCGCATTTCCGGCGTTGAGGCCGTGCAGAACTACCTGACCCAGGGCGTTCTGGCCGTGTACCGTCAGCAGGGCGTTGACATCAACGATAAGCACATCGAGGTCATCATTCGTCAGATGATGCGCAAGGTTCGCGTGGAGGATCCGGGCGATACCGATCTGCTCAGCGGCACCGTCGTCGACGTCTATGAGTTTGACGATGCCAACGAAAAGATCCAGGCCCGCATCGACGCAGGCGAAACGGATCTGCGCCTTGCCACCGACACCCTCATGCTCATGGGTATCACCAAGGCTTCTCTGGCCACCGAATCCTTCCTGTCCGCCGCGTCCTTCCAGGAGACCACCAAGGTTCTGACGGAAGCCGCCATCAAGGGCAAGGTGGATCATCTGGTCGGTCTGAAGGAGAACGTCATCATCGGCAAGCTGATCCCGGCAGGCTCCGGTCTGGACATCTACCGTGACTACACGGCGACCCAGTGGCCGGAATCCGAGATCACCCAGGATATGATCGACAACGAACTGAAATAAGCGCAAAAGAACCCGTCCCGTTTGGCAAAGGCCAGACGGGACGGGCTTTTTCATTTCTATACCGAATCAGCTGATAGGCAGGTAAGTGCCGTACATTTGTCTGTCGTCGGAATAAGATTGGGAGTAGACCCAGTCGCCATAGATACTGACAAAGCTGGTCGACGCAGGGAGCTTGCCGCATTCCACCAATTCCCCGTCGGCATTTTCGCGCCAGAAAGTGTATTCCCGCGTATCATAGCTATACCATTTTCCAGCTTGATCCTTTCCCGCGCTCCTGTTATAGGAATTGGAACTGACGTCAAACAGCGATTCTGTCAGACTGTGGGGAAGTGCTTTTCCGGTTTCCAGCGAATACAGTTCCCCGTTTACCAGTATGGTATCGGCGCAGAATCGTCCATAGGGATCGCCGTCGAAGGTACTGATGACGGTCGTTCCGTTGGCATCCACACGGTAGACGCTTGTCGTGCAATCGGGATCATAGTTGGCCATAGTATATCCGTCATCCAAGGCAAGGTAGTACACCGCGCCGTTTTGAACGCTGTGGCTCCACATTTCTTCAGCGTCTACGATCAGCGTGCCGGAACGGTCATAAGCCTGGAAAGGAACGGTCCGCATATCACTGTGAAAAGCATAGCAGCACAGGATCCCGTCCTCCATGTGCACACCCAGATCCTCGCCCAGTTTTTCCTGCAATACACCATCAAGGGTATAAACGCAAAGGTCGTAGCCCCACCAGTCGTTCTCGTCTTCCTGGCGGCCGATGTAGAGAACATCCTCCGAAGCGCCCAGAACGTCCGCCGTAGGACCAACGTTGAACAACGTCTTGATGCTCCTGTCCGCTATATTCAATTGCAGGACGTCTCCTGCTTGATCCACTGCGTAGAGGAGCGTTCCGTCGGTGCAGAGCCAATAACGCAGGAAGCTGCCGCTGTAGAGAAGACGTTCCTGCCCCTCGTACATCTCATAAATTCCGTCAGCCATAACGTAGTAGATACGTTCATTGACGGCGACATGTTGAGAGTTGGAGATAAAACCCTGTTTGCTTACATCGTAAAGCGGCTCGATGGGAGCCAAGGGTTCCGTATTATGCACAGCAGGTTCGGTTTCTGTGGGGGATTCCGTTTCGGTCTGCTGTGGGTCGGTCGCCGGGGCAGTGGAGGCGTCGGAAGCGGAGTCCGGCGCAGGGGTTTCCTCGGGGATTTGGGAGCCCGTGGCGGTACAGCCAACGGTCAGAAGGACGGTCGCGAGCAGGCAGGCCAGGGCCAAAAGAACGCGTCTTGATTCTTTCATAATTCG
This sequence comes from uncultured Clostridia bacterium, assembly GCA_946061345.1. GTDB lineage: Bacteria > Bacillota > Clostridia > Oscillospirales > Oscillospiraceae > JAZOXB01. Next base: position 2,014 of record CAMGRA010000021.1, read on the forward strand.
TTTCATCCTCTCTTATTTGATTATTTGTTAGGAACGCTGAAACATCGGCCGATGTCTTACAGCCTTTTGACGAGTCATATTTCCATAAGTTCCCGGAAAAACAAAAATACTTTATCAAACATTTGTTTAATAATTCGTTTTTCTGCCGGGAATCAGGAGAAATTTTATGAAAAACCCAAGGGAAAGTACGAAAAAGTGATTGCATTTTCACCGGTTTCATTGTATACTGGAAGCGTAGTGGAGCAAAATGGATGAAAAATGAGTGAAATGGAGCGAGGTGAGGGAAATGTACGGCAAATACAAGCACACACTGGACCCAAAGGGCAGACTGTTCGTTCCCTCCAAGCTGAAGGACGAGCTGGGAGCGGCCTTTTATGTGGCCAAGGCCCCGGATGCCTGCCTGACGGTCTATCCCGAGGCGGAGTGGCAGAAGGTTCTGGACCACTGCAACGAGCTGCCGGCCTCCAAGGCCCGCGCCATGCGCTTTTTCTTCGCCAACGTTGCCAAGTGCGAGCCGGACAAGCAGGGCCGTTTTCTCCTGCCGGAATCCTTCCGCGAATACGCGGGGATCGGGCAAGAAGTGATCTTCCTGGGACAGGCCGGACGCGCGGAGATCTGGTCGGCAGAGCGCTATGAGGCGGAGGAAGCGAAATACCTCACGCCGGAGGCCATTGCCGCCGTTATGGAAGAGTTGGGCTTCTGATGGAGTTTAAACACAGATCCGTCCTGCTGGACGAGTGCATTGACGCCCTGAATATCAAGCCCGACGGGATTTATCTGGACGGCACCCTGGGCGGCGGGGGACATTCCTATGAGATTGCCAAGCGGCTGACCACGGGAACACTCATCGGTGTAGACCGGGACGAGGCCGCTCTGCAGGCGGCAAGAGAACGGCTGTCACCCTTCTTGGACCGGGTTATTACGGTGCACTCCAATTTTTCGGCCCTGGACAGTATTTTGGATGAATTGAATATCGACGCTGTGGACGGGATGCTTTTTGATCTGGGCGTTTCCTCTCCTCAGCTGGACGACGCGGAGCGGGGCTTTTCCTATATGGCTGACGCGCCGCTGGATATGCGGATGAACCGCCGGGACACACTGACGGCCTATGAGGTGGTCAACACCTGGCCCCAGGAGGAGCTGCGGCGCATCCTCTGCGAATACGGCGAGGAGCGCTACGCGCCGCAGATCGCCGCCGCTATCGTCCGCAAGCGGGAGACAGCCCCCATTGCCACCACCCTTGCGCTGGCAGACGTTATCCGCAGCGCGATGCCTCCGCAGGCGCTGCGCGAGAAGCAGCATCCGGCCAAGCGGAGCTTTCAGGCCATCCGTATTGCGGTCAACGACGAGCTGGGCGCGGTTCGGACGCTGTTGCAGACGGCCTTTCGCCGACTCAAGCCAGGCGGCAGGCTGGCGGTCATCTCCTTCCATTCCCTGGAGGACCGCATCGTAAAAACCGAAATGCAGCAGGCGGCGCGGGGCTGTATCTGCCCGCCGGAATTTCCCGTCTGCGTCTGCGGCAGAAAGCCGGAGGTCCGGATCGTGAGCCGCAAGCCCATCGTTTCCGGCCCGGAGGAACTGGCGGAAAACCCCCGCGCACGAAGCGCAAAGCTCCGCGTTGCGGAAAAACTATGAGGTAGAAAGGGGCGCTTATCGTGGCAGAACGATTCCGTACCAACGGAGCCGCCGCCTATGATATCTATACGACGCGAGGCAATACGGCCCGACCGCTGCCGCGCCCGAAAAAGCTCCCGGAGGAGCCAAAGCCCCAACCGCAGAAGAAACCGGCGGCACATTTTGAACTGTCGGCCTTTACGATCCTGGGCGGTGCCATGGCTCTGTTCCTGCTCTTTTTGGTGGTGTTCAGCTACGCCCGCCTCTACGAGGCAACGAGCGAGGGCGCTGCCCTGCAGGAGAGTAAAACGGAGCTGACGGAGGAAAATGAGCGCTTGTCTTATGAATATGAAAGCAAGGTGGATCTTGAGACGGTAGCCGAGCGTGCCCGGGAGCTGGGTATGCGGGAGCCGCTGCCGACCCAAATCCGTGTCATAGAGATCCCCGGCAGCGATACCACGGAGGTCTTCGCCCCGGAGGAGAAAAATACTTTTGTGCGGATATTTGAAGCATTCCAAAGTGTCTTTGTCGACCTGACGGAATACTTCTCTTAGCGCGGGCATAGAGTGAACAAGCAGAACATGGGCGGCAGCAGACACCAGCCGCCCATGTTTTTGAACTTTATTTCCCGGAGGCAAGCATGAAGCAGACCAGCATCCGACAGAAGAGAAAGCGTCCGCCGCAGGAGGTAACCGATACCGGTATTCGCAAGGGGATTTTAGCCTTGACCGTTCTTTTTGGCATTGTCGCTTTTGCCGTTCTGGCCGGGAGGCTGGTCAAGCTGATGCTTGTGGATCATGAGTATTATCAGTCCAAGGCCATCAGCAACCAGACCCGCAGCACCAGCGTCACCGCCTCACGGGGGACGGTGTACGACCGCAACATGGAGGTCCTTGCCGCCTCGACCAGCGTGGAGAATATTTTTCTGGACCCGCTGGAACTGAAGCAGAACCATGTGGACATCGACTTTTTGGCGGAAAATCTGGCGGTCCTGCTGGATCTGGATGAGGACTATATCAAAAAACAGGCTTCCGACACGGCCATGCGCTATAAGCTCCTGCGCAGAAAGCAGGGCAAGGAGGTCTGCGACGCGGTGCGCCAGTTCGTCAGCGACAATGACATCGTCGGTGTGCATCTGGAGCCGGACTCCCTGCGCTATTATCCCAACTGCGCGACGGCCTCGCAGCTTTTGGGCTTCACCAACACGGAGAACAAAGGCTCCGAGGGGCTGGAGGCCTACTATAACAGCATTTTGGAGGGAACTGCCGGGGCGGTCATCACCACCAAGGGCAACAACGAGACCGAAATGCTCTATTCCTATGAGACCTATTACGAGGCAACCGACGGGGACAGTCTGGTGCTGACCATCGACCTGACCGTGCAGAAAGCCCTGGAAAAGCAGATGCGTGACGCCATCGACCGCTACGACGTGCAAAACGGGGCCTTCGGCATCGTCATGGATGCCCAGACGGGCGACATTCTTGCCATGGCCACTCTGGGGGGCTATAATCCCAACAGCTATCTGACCATTTACGATGATGACGCGGAAATGGAGCTGGAGACCCAGTATCAGGCCGCCATGGAGTACCCGGAGGGCTCGGAGGAACGGGAACAGGCCCTCAGCGCCTACAACAGCGCGGTGGCAGCCGCCCGTCTGAAGCAGTGGCGCAATCGCTGCGTTTCCGACGGCTATGAGCCCGGCTCGACCTTTAAGCTGTTCACGCTGGCAGCGGGGCTGGATTCCGGCGCCGTGACCCTCAATGACACCTTTTATTGTGCAGGCGCGGAAAAATTGGAGGGCCGTCAGCAGCCCCTGAACTGCTGGCGCCACAGCGGCCACGGCAGCGAGACCACCGCCCAGGCCCTCCAGAATTCCTGCAACATCGCTTTTGCCCACATGGGACTGAAAATCGGCGGCGGCACCCTCTACGACTATTGCCGCGCCTTCGGCCTCATGGAACAGACGGGCATCGACCTGCCCGGTGAGGCAAGCGGCCTGTTTCACAGCCGGGAACGTCTGTCGGACAACGACACCTACGGCACCAGCTACCTGATCGCCACCTCCTTCGGCCAGACCGTCAAGCCCACGCCCATTCAGATGGTCACGGCGGTGTCCGCCGTCGTCAACGGCGGCTATCTGCTGGAGCCTCATGTGGTCTCCCAGGTGCTGGATGAAAAGGGCAATGCTTTGGAAAGCTACGGCAGAACCGTGGTGCGGCAGGTCATCTCCGAGGAGACCTCCGCCACCATGTGCGAACTGATCGAATCCGTTGTCACCGAGGGTACGGCGAAGAACGCCAAGGTCGCGGGCTTCCGCATCGGCGGCAAGACCGGCACGGCGGAAAAGACCGACACCCGGGAGGATAACGGCCAGCTTACCAATGATAAGATCGTCTCGTTTGTGGGCATCGCGCCCATGAACGATCCGCGTTACGTGGTCCTGGTGGCCCTGGATACGCCCAACCCCGCAAGCGGCATCTACATTTCCGGTGGTGTCATGGCGGCCCCCACCGTCGCGGCGGTATTTGAGGACATCCTGCCCTATCTCGGCGTGGAGGCCGAGTATGAGGAGGGAGATATGTCCCGAATCAACGTCCGTATGCCGGATGTTTACGGCATGAGCGAGAGCAAGGCGGCGGCTGTCCTGCAGGAAAGCGGCCTGAGCTACCGGATCTTAGGCAGCGGCAGCAGCATCGTCAGTCAGCTTCCCAAGGAGGGCAGGGAACTTCCGACAGGCTCCACCGTCTTGCTCTACACTGACGATTCCATGCCCACCGACCCTGTCACCGTGCCGAACCTCATGGGGATGAACGTCACCAACGCGACAAAGGCCCTGACGGACTGCGGACTGTACCTGCAGGCCAAGGGCACCGATTCCACGGCCTGGCACGTGGTGGTGACGGGACAGGACATTGCCGCCGGAACACAGGTGGAGCGGGGAACGACCGTGACGGTGCTGTTCGCCGACACATCAGATATGGATTAAATAAGGAGAAAACTATGAAACTGAAGTCGCTGCTGGAGAGCATCAATATATTGGAAACCAACGCTCCCATGGATATGGAGATCAGCGGCGTGAGCCATTCGTCCCAGACGGTGACGCAAGGAGCCCTTTTTGCGGCGATCCCCGGGTACACTGTCGACGGCCACCGCTTCATTCCCGACGCGGTGAAAAAGGGTGCGGCGGTAGTGCTCTGCCAGCACGATATGCCCGACGATATTCCCTGGGTGCGGGTGGAGGATACCCGTGCGGCACTGGCGCAGTTGGGCGCCAACTGGTACGGCCATCCCTCCCGCAGCCTGGAGGTCATCGGCGTGACAGGCACCAATGGAAAGACCTCTGTGACCTACCTGCTCAAGGCCCTGCTGGAAAACGCCTGCGGCGCGAAGGTCGGCCTCATCGGCACCATCTGCAATATGGTGGGCGACGAGGTTTTGGAGACGGAACGCACGACGCCGGAGAGCTTTGAATTGCAGGGCCTGCTTGCCCAAATGCGCGATGCCGGCTGCACCCACGCGGTCATGGAGGTGTCCTCTCACGCCCTGGTGCTGCACCGGGTGGACGGAATAAGCTTCCGCGTCGGTGCCTTTACCAACCTGACGGAGGACCATCTGGACTTCCACAAGACCATGGAGGAATACTGCCGGGCAAAGTCGCTGCTGTTCGGTCGCTGTGAGCGGGGCGTTTTCGACATTGACGATGCCTCGGCGGCAAAAATGATTGACGCGGCACGCTGCAGCGTGTATACTGTCGGGGAGAGCGATAGGGCGGATCTGCGGGGAACAAACGTCCGCCTCGGCTCAGACCACATTGAAATGGACGTGTGCGGCGGGCAGGAAACGGCCCACCTGCGTCTGAATATTCCCGGGCGCTTCACCGTCAGCAACGCTCTGGTGGCTCTGGGTATCGCCGTGCAGCTGGGCATCCCGTTGGAGGATGCGGCACAGGCCCTCTCCCGGGCCAAGGGCGTCAAGGGCCGTATTGAGGTCGTGCCCACGCCCGGAAAGCCCTACACGGTCCTCATCGACTATGCCCACACCCCCGACGGCCTGGAAAACGTCCTGCGCTCCGTGCGGGATTTCTGCAAGGGACGGCTCATTGCTGTCTTTGGCTGCGGCGGTGACCGGGACCGCACCAAGCGCCCCATTATGGGTGAGATCGCGGCAAAACTGGCCGACTATGTCATCGTCACCTCCGACAATCCCCGCACGGAGGAGCCAATGGCTATCATCGACGAGATCCTTGCCGGTATGAAGGATACGAAAACCCCCTACATTGTGGAGGAAAACCGCCGCAAGGCCGTCCGCCTTGCCATGGCGGAGGCAAAAAAGGGCGACATCATCGTTCTGGCGGGGAAGGGCCATGAGACCTATCAGATCCTCGGCAGGGAAAAAACACATTTAGACGAACGCGAGGAGGTTGCCTCGGCTTTATGGAAAACGGAAACATCTCTTTGAAACAGGCTGCCCTATGGTGCGGCGGTACGGTCGCGCCGGCCTTTGCGGAAGTGAGCTTCTGCGGCGCGAATTTTGACAGCAGAAATCTCCAGGCGGGAGAGCTGTTTGTCGCCGTCACCGGCGCGCGCAACGGTCATGATTTTATCCCCGACGCGCTGGAAAAAGGCGCGGCGGCGGTGCTGGTGAGCGAGTCTGTCCGGGAGGGTATTCCGGCAATTTACGTAAGCGACACGGTCACCGCGCTGCAGGACATCGCCCGGGGCTACCGGGAGAGCCTGAGCCTGCGGGTGGTGGGCGTCACGGGCAGCGTGGGAAAGACCACCACCAAGGAAATGGTCGCGGCGGTGCTGGGCACTACCTACCGCACCCAAAAGACGCCGGAGAATTTCAACAACGGCCTGGGCCTGCCGGTGACGGTTTTGAGCCTGAACCGGGCTGACGAGGCGGCAGTCCTGGAGATGGGCATGAACCACTTCGGGGAGATCGCCCTGCTGACGCGCATTGCCCAGCCGGACATTGCCGTCATCACCAATATCGGCACCATGCACATGGAGAATCTCGGCTCCCGGGAGGGCATTTTACAGGCAAAGCTCGAAATTCTGGAGGGCCTGCGTCCCGGCGGCCTTGCCGTGTTCAACGGCGACAACGACCTGCTTTCCTCCGTGGCGGAGCAATACCACGCGGTGACCTTCGGCCTGGGCGAAAAAAACGACGTCCGGGCGGTGAATATCACAACAGAAAACGACACAACGCATTTTACTGCCGATGCCTTCGGCATCCGTATAGAGATCACCCTGCCGGCTATGGGAGAGCACAATATCCTCAACGCCCTGGCGGCCATCGCCGTGGGCCTGAAATGCGGCGTGGCACCGGAGCGTATCGAAAGCGGTCTGGCGGACTTCCGCAACACGGGTATGCGGCAGCATATTTATGACTGCCGCGGCGTAAAGATCATCGAGGATTGCTATAACGCCGGGCCGGAGTCCATGGAGGCGGCTTTCGGCGTGTTGAGAAGCTATCCCGGAAGAAAGCTTGCTGCCCTGGGCGGTATGCTGGAGCTGGGGCCTCTTGCGCCGCAGGCTCACTACCGGGTCGGCGCACTGGCGGCGCAGACGGCGGATGTTCTTTTTGCCTACGGTGCCAACAGTGAACAGACCGTCCGCGGCGCACTGGACGCGGGTATGAAAAACGCGAAGTACTATGAAAGCCACGAGGAACTGGCGCAGGCACTGAAGGCAGAGCTGCGCGCCGGAGACAATCTGCTGGTCAAAGGCAGCCGTGGCATGAAAATGGAGCGCGTGCTCCGATTACTGGATATGAATGACGGAGGAACACAGCATGGATAAAGCACCGATTATGGCGATCGTTTCAGTCGTTGGAGGATTTTTGATCGCTTTGATCCTTGGAAAGATTCTGATTCCCGCCCTGCGCGCGCTGAAAGCGGGGCAGTCCATCCGCGAGGTGGGGCCGAAATGGCACAACGGCAAGGCCGGTACGCCTACCATGGGCGGACTGATGTTCATTGCCGCGTCGCTTTTGAGTATCATCACCGGCTGGGATGCCATGCGCAGCGGCGACTATTCCCATCTTCTGGTGCTGGCGCTTGCGGCTATGTTCGGCCTGATCGGTTTTTATGACGACTTTATCAAGGTCAAAAAGAAGCGCAACCTGGGCCTGACCGGGGTGCAGAAGCTCCTGCTTCAGGTGCTGGCGGCGGCTATTTTTCTGGCGGCCATGCACTTTACCGGGGCACTGAAATACGACCTGTATATCCCCTTTGTCAAGGAGCCCGTGGTTCATGTGCCGGAGCTTTTGTATCTGGCTGTCGCCATGTTTGCCATCGTCGGCTGCGTCAACGCGGTCAATCTGACCGACGGCATTGACGGCCTGGCCAGCGGCGTTACCATGCCGGTCATGCTCTTTTTCACGGTGGTCGCCCTTTCCCAGACCACGGCTCACCGGGGCCTTTCCTCTTTCCCGGCGGCACTGCTGGGCGGCCTGGGCGGCTTTTTGTGCTATAATTTCTACCCGGCCAAGGTCTTTATGGGCGACACCGGCTCCCTGTTCTTGGGCGGCGCGGTGGTCGGCATGGCCTTTGCTCTGGATATGCCCCTGGTGCTGCTGCTGGTGGGTCTGGTCTACATCGTCGAGACCCTCTCGGACATTTTACAGGTGGGCTATTTCAAGCTGACCCACGGCAAGCGCATTTTCAAAATGGCACCCATCCATCATCACTTTGAGATGTGCGGCTGGTCGGAGAAGAAAATCTGGACGGTATTCGTCCTTGTGACCGTGCTCATGTGCGTTGTCGCATGGTTGGGTGTTCGCATCTGGTTTTAAAAGTATATAGATAGATCTTTTCTGTTTTGAGCCATGGCCGGGGCTGTGAACTGCCCGGCAGGAAGCAAGGGGAGGTGCGGCGTTGCCAAAGGAAACGGCAACACGAAAGAGAGCCAATTTACGAAAAGATCTGGGCGTGCTGGACCTGCCGTATCTGCTGCTGACGCTGCTGCTTGTAGGCGTTGGACTGATCGTCCTGTTTTCCGCCAGCTACGCCCGCGCCTACTATCTCACTGGGAATTCTGCCAGTTATTTCATCAGCCAGTCGGTGTTCGGCGTGGCGGGCATCGGCGTCCTGCTGGGCATGAGCCGGGTGCCCTATGCCTGGTTTGAAAAGACCTCCGGTATGATCTATGCCGTGACGGTGCTGCTACTGCTGGCGGTGCTGCTGTTCGGAACCAACGTCAACGGCGCGACCCGCTGGATCAACTTCGGCTTCACCCAATTTCAGCCCTCTGAGATCGCAAAATTCTCCCTCATCGTCTCCCTGTCGCATCTGATGACGAAGCGGCAGAAGGACATCAAATCCCTTCGAACCTTTTTCCTCTGCGGAATGCTGCTGGCGGTCATCGTGGCGCTGCTGGTTTTTGAACCGCATTTTTCCGCCATTATCATCGTCGCCGCCCTCTGCTTCTGCATGATGGCCGTGGGCGGGATCAACCGGAAATACCTTATTACCGTTGCTGTCATCGGCGCGGCGGGACTGCTGTTTTTGCTTTTAAGCGGCGGCTACACCTCCGACCGCATCACCGCCTGGCAGAATCCCGAGGCAGACCCCCTGGACACGGGCCTGCAGATCTTACAGTCGGAATACGCCATCGGCAGCGGCGGGCTTTTAGGACTGGGCTTCGGCAAGAGCCGCCAGAAATACCTCTACCTGCCGGAGGAACACAACGACTATATTTTTGCCATCCTCTGTGAGGAGCTGGGCTTTTTGGGGGCAATGGCAGTGCTGCTGCTCTTTGCCCTGCTTATCATCCGGGGCTTCTGGATCGCGCTTCACGCACGGGACCGCTTTTCCATGCTCCTTGCCACGGGCTTGACGACCCTGCTTGCCATCCAGGTGGTGCTCAACGTGGCGGTGGTGACCAATCTTTTGCCCTCCACAGGCATTTCACTGCCGTTTTTTTCCTCGGGAGGGACGGCACTCATCATGCAGCTTGCCGAGTGCGGCATCGTGCTCAATATTTCCCGGAGCATCTCGCAAAGTCCGAAATAAAGGAGAGTATCCATGAGAGTCATCTTCACCTGCGGCGGAACAGGAGGCCA
>CAMGRA010000022.1 GCA_946061345.1 uncultured Clostridia bacterium
TGTCGGTGGCATAGGTCATCTGCAGAGAGGTGACCTTAGTCAGCTCGTCAAGCTCAACCTTGAACTCATAGTCCAGTCCGATGTAAGCGTCTTTGGCAGTGATGGTCATCTTCGGGTTGAGGACGTAGCCCAGGTTCAGGCTGTCGTCCACCTTGAAGAACCGCATGGCGAAGAGCTGCGTGCTGCCATTGAACGTCCAGCCGCTGAAGGAGTTGCTGAAGTACTCAATGCAGACAGAATTGCTGCCGTATTTTGCAGTTTTGTTATAGAGGATGTAGCCGCCGGTGGCTTCCTCAATGGTCCACCAGCTGTAGTCCTTGTCGAGAGCCGCCATATAGAGGCACTCAGCATTGTTGGTCTTGCCGTCAACGACTTCGTTGGGGGAGGTACGCAGGTACTGGCCGTTGTTTTCAAAGGCGTAGTAGTTGCCGTCCTGGTGAACGGTAAAAATCAGGGATCCGTTGCCGATATCCAGCTTGCCGTCGGACAGGGTGGACTTGATGCCGGTCATGCTGGGTGCAGTGACGTCGTCGGACTGGGGTCCGAAGGTCATCTCCGCATTGTCATTGTAGATCACGACCTTGTCGCCGTCGACGGGCTTCTCGCCGGCAACGGGCTTCTCGCCGATGTAGCCATCGCCATCGGGATCGGCCAGCTTTTCGTCAATGGCGTAGAACTTAAACATGAAAATCTCGGACAATGTCGTACAGGTCCAGGCCTTGATCGCACTGTAGTACTCCAGATAGATATCCTTGCCGTTGTACTTATTCTCGGCATTGACGATGGTGTAGCCTTCAAAGCCGGTAGCCGGGCTGATCTTCCATTTGGTGCCGGTAACAGCGCTGTCCTTCACGTCGATCTTCTCGCTGCTGTCGACAAAGAGGTATTTGCCGCCGCAGGTGATGTAATAGGTGCCGTCGGAGTTTTTTACCAGCTTAAATACACCGGCACCGTCAGTAACTGCGATATTGGAATCTTCCTCATTGGTCGCAGCCTTAGAGACACCGATACTGCCGCCGTCAATGGCGCCGCTGAAAACGCCGCCGGCAGAAGCGCTGTAAATGACAACGCTTTGATTGTCTGCGGGCATTTCAGCCAAAGGAGTGGCCGGATAGCTTTCCTTGGCGGCAAACGCCAGCGTGGGCAGCATTGTGAGAACCATCACCACAACCAGCAGCGCGGAAATGAATCTCGTGAAATGCTTTCTCATGTTGTTTCCTCCTTATTCATTGCAGGGTCCTCCGGCGGTTTCACGGTTTGCATAGGCGTTCCGTAAAAGGGCGCAGAGATACCTATAGTGATAATTCAATGATACCACATCCGCCGCGGAATTGCCATACAAAAAATGCCTCTTGTTTCCAATTTCTCGATTTTTGTGGAGTTTTACAAGGATCCTGTCCATCCATTAAAATATTTATTCTATAACACGACCAAAAAAAACAAAAAATCAAGTAATTTCAGCGGTTTTTTATTTTTTGTCTATTTTGCCAACCGAGGGAGAAGTCTTTCCCTTTGCCACGCTTTTTCTTGACAGAAGCGTGCCTGATACTTATAATAATAGAGAATATCCTTGTCCGGAGGCGTCACTATGCGTGAACTGAAATATAAAAAGCCGCTCTGGTGGTCTCTTGCGGCGCTGGGCGCTCTCATTGCAGCCGGAAGCCCGGCTCTGTTCGTTGTCCGTATCTGCCGTGAGGGCTTTTCGCTTCTTCCCAGTTCGGTCCTGCTGGCCTCTGCCGTGGGTGGAGGCCTGCTGATCTATCAAAGCCTGCGCGTACTGTCAGCCCTCAAGGCGCTGCGGCCGGAGCGAGAGATCCGCAGCGGCCCGAGAAGTGAGCGGGAGCAGGCTTTGGCGGCAATGACGCATCTGAAAGCCGACGTTTCCCGACGTTTTTCCAGAGTCCTCTCGGTTGTCATTTCGATCCTGGCAGCTGCGGTTTTTCTCTGGGCCTATGGCGAGGCACAGACCACCGAATCCATTCCCCAGTCCGCTGCCGTCACAGGCATGAAATATGAAAAAGGCGTGGTCATTTCCATTGATGACAGCCAGTATCAGGGACAGCAGGACGTGGAGGACGTGCCGGTTGGAAAGCAGGTGGTCACGATAGAGCTCACCTCCGGTGACTATGCCGGAAACCGCTATCAGCTCACCAACAACCTGAGTTATCTCTACGGCACAGTTCTGGAGGAGGGCGACCATGTCACTGTATCCGTATCCATGGTCGATGGTGAAGCCTACGAGATCCTTTTGCAGGATTATGACCGCACCGCGCCTCTGCTCTGGATCATTCTGATCTTCCTCGTTGTCACAGTTTTGGTTGGCGGCAAGGTAGGCGCAAAGTCCCTGCTTGGTCTTGGGCTTACCATTCTGTGTGTGTTTGCCGTCCTCATCCCCATGCTTCTGGGCGGCTGGCCAACTCTTCCGACGATTCTGGGTCTGTGTGCCTTTGTGACGGTAGTGGAATTTGTGATTCTCGACGGTGTCAACAAAAAGACCGTCTGCGCGATTCTCGGCACCATATCCGGTGTGCTCTTCGCCCAGCTCTTCGGTCAGCTTGCCTGTAAGCTGCTGCGGGTCAACGGCTTTTTGATGTATTCAGCAGAGTCGGCAATTGAAGCCCTGCTCCAAATCAAGCAGGGACAGGATCCCTTCCACTCCCTGCAGATCGGCGATCTTCTGGTGGGCGGTATTCTGATTGCAGCCCTCGGCGCGGTCAACGACGTGGCCATGAGTATCAGTTCCTCCATGAACGAACTGATATCGGTCAACCCGGATCTTTCACGCCGGAAGCTGTTCAGATCCGGAATGAATATCGGACGAGATATGGTCGGTACCATGACCAATACGCTGATCCTTGCTTTGGTTGGCAGCAGCCTGGTGATGATGATCTATCTTTCCTCTCTGGAGCCGTCCTTCCAGCAGCTCATGAGCACCACCTTCCTCTCTGTGGAGATGGTCCAGATGCTTGCCAGCTCCATCGGCGTTATCCTGGCAGTTCCCATGTCGGTGCTTCTGGGTACGCTGCTTTTCGGTCACCGGAAGCACGCCGAAAAACGGGTTCCAGAATAAACGTGTGGCCGGGCAGTGCTGCCCGGCCACAATATCAATACTCAGCGCAAAAAACACGAGTGTGTTCCATCAAAACACACTCGTGTTCTTTTCTTTGTTTTTTCTCCTTAAAGCCGGATCTTACCACCGATGAGCTTTCCGGTCGCAGCCAGACGCTCCGCATCGCGGCCCCTGGGTTCCAATACGCCATGAGCGCCCAGCACCAGGAGGATAGCCAGATAGGTATCCCAACCAAGCGGAGCAGCACCGCGCTCCATTTCTGAGATTTTCTGGCGGCTCTTACCGACAGCCTCGGCAAGCTCAGCCTGGGACATGTGCATCTTCTTACGATACGCAGGTAAATCCCGGACTAACGATTCAATCAGTTCTTTTTGTTGTTCTGTCTGTACAAATTGCGGCATTGCTCTCCCCTGCTTCCTTTAGATTTTTTGACTGAGTATTTTTATGCAAAGTTTTCCCCATAAAACCCAATCAATGGAAAGAGTATACCATGGAAAAAACCTTTTGTAAACCGGTTTTTGAAAAAAATAAGGGAATTTTTTGTAAACAAAATTGTTTCGCTACATAAAATACACCAAACAATAGATAAAAAAGCAGATCACCGCCGCCAAAGCCAGCGCTCCCAGGATGCTTAGAAGTATAACAAGCCATAACGGAGCTTCCGGTTCCTCCTCTTCCGCATAGGGCATGGGCACCGGGTAATATTCCCGGACCACCGGCGCGGACATTGGATAAAGCTGCGGCGCGGGTGCTTCCGGCGCAGATAGCTCATCCGGCATCGGTGCAGATTCCACGGGGCAAGTCTCAGCTTCCGGCTGCGCGGGAACCGCGGGTTCGGTAGGCAGTCCGGCAGGTGTCGGCGCAGCATCATCGGAAAGCACACTGCCGCAGAGGGCACACACAGCCGCGTCCGGCGGATTGACCATGCCGCAGGAGCAGCGACGCCAATGAGCCACCTCCGCCGTGGTCATGGGCCGTTCCGGAACGTCATGCCAGGCCGTACCGTCAGTGAATACGACGTGTTCCACCCGGATACGCAGAAGTTCCGCTTCGGCCCGTCCCAGGGCCAGCATACGGTCCTCGCCGAAAATGCTGTGTGGTCGTGCGCCGCAGTCGGCAAGGACCAGACCGCCTACGGAAAAGGCCGTGGAGCCGTCCGCTCTGCGGCCTTCGATCTGCAGGCATACGGTTCTGATCCTTCGGTCTGTACGGTTGACCAGTCGGACGCGGGCAAAAACCGTACCGCTGCGTGCCTCGACGCAGCGCTTGCTGCAATAGACCAGCACCGGGCAGTCCGGCTGAAGCTCCGTATGCCGCTGCAATTCGCAGGACATAAACCGGTTGGCAGAGACCATCAGAATCTCTCCCTTTATTCTGCGAAGCCGCGGATAAAGACGGCCTCATAGGATGCACCGTCCGTCAATTCCGTATCGTCAATGCCCACCATCAGAGATTCCCCATTGCAGGAGAAGCACCACCAGGCCTCGCCGTCATCCCAGTTGGCTGTTTCGCCGTCCACTGTGTCGTAAAAGCCCGAACTCCCGGCAGACTCAACCACCAGGTTGTTTTCCAGCAGAGCTTCACCAAGGGTCTTTTTGTCGGTATCGATCTCAAAGGTTTTTTCCGTTCCGTCATCGTGGGTCACAACAAAGGTAAAGTGAACGGTCTGCGTGTTATCCTTTTCCGCGCTGCAGCCCGCAATGGCAAACAGCAGGCAGCAAGACAAAAGAATTGCAACGATTCGTTTCATAATGAATTTCCTTTCGCTTTGATACTGATCCCTGACAGGCTTATCTATCAAGGATCCCATGTGCGGCGCACACTTGCTGTGAAAAACGGGCGCTGCAAAGTTGAAATTGTTTTGCAGCGCCCGGTATTATCATGCCGGGATTCAGCTCAGCCAACCGAAGAGGATCTTCGCGATCTCAGCACGGGTAGCAGTGCCCAGTGGCTCAAGAATGGTCTCGCTTCTGCCGCTGATGATACCCTCGCCGACAGCCCAGCGCATGGCGTCTCTGGCATAAGAGGATACCTGCTTAGCATCCTCGAAGTCCATCAGACTGCCGCTGGCGGAGACGTCCTCGCCGCGGTATTCAGCGTAGCGGTAGAGCAGCGTCGCCGCCTGCTCGCGGGTCACGTGATCCTCGGGACTGAAGGTGATGGCACTGGTTCCCTTGACCACACCGGTGGCGTAGCCCCATGCCACAGCCTCGTCATACCAGGCACCCTTTGCCACGTCCTTGAAGGGATGGGCGGCATATTCGCCCTCGCCGTCAAGGCGGTAGAGGATGGTGACCATCATGGCACGGGTCAGCAGGCCGTTGGGTTCAAACCTGGACTCGCCGACACCGTTCATATAGCCGTATTCCAGGACGAAATCCAGAGCCTCATGGTACCAGGCGTTGGTGTCCACGTCCTTGAATTGCTCAGACAGGCAGGTATCCATACGGACCGTTGTGGTGTAGTAGGTGTCACCACGGTAGACATAGCTGTAAAGCGCGTAGAGAGTCGCGCTCTGCTTTGTAAACAGGTAGGAATCAGTGAAAACGGTGTCCGGCTTGGAAATCGCGTCGGTAACGGGCATCTCCACCCAGCCGGCAAACGAATAGTCATGGGCATCCGCCACAGGCTTGCCCGTAGGAGGCGTCAGTTCGACCGTCTCACCCACACGGCCGGTAAGGCTCTCGGCCTTGCAGCCTGCGGGAACGGAGAAGCTCACCTTGGCCGCGTCCTTGGAGCGGAACTCGATGGTGAGGACGCAGTCCTCCTTGACGTCGGTGATGTAGAAATTGTTGCCCTCCTGGACCACCGTCGCACTGTAGGCCGGAGTGAGCAGGAAGCCGGAGGCGTACATGCCGTTCACCGGCACCGCCGTTACCACATTGCCGCTGAGGAAGGCCTTGCCGAAGGCTTCGTTGGAGACACAAACGGTAACATTATAGGCAGGCTTCAGAGCCGGGGTGTAGCTGTCGACATATTTGTCGCCGCAGTTGACGCAGGTGTGGGTGGTATAGCCCTGCGCGTAGTAGGTAGGCTCGGTAACCACCGCCTCATAGCTGTGGCCGGTGGCCGGCACCACACTTCTCCGTTCGGTCACGCCGCAGCGGGAGCAGGTGTACGGCGTGTAGCCGTCCTGGGTGCAGGTCACAGCAACAGCCGTACCGGCAACCATATTATGGCCCAGCACAATGGTAACGTCGATCGTTCTGGTTTCGCCGCAGAGGCTGCAGGTTTCCAGGGTGTAGCCGCCCTCGGTGCAGGTCGCCGCGACGGTCTGAGTCACTTTCCAGTCATGGGTACATTCGCCGGAACCGGAGCCGGAGGTCGGAGCAGTGGTGTAATAGGTGGTAGCGGAAGCGCTGTCCTTTGCATACAGACAGACCGGCTGCTGGTTGGTGTAAGTGGTACTCTTGAAATAGCGGAAACGATTCTGTCCCTCCGTGGTATTGAAGCGCAGATATCTGGTATCGCTGACAATGACGGCTTCACCGTCTGCGCCGAGAGAAATGTCGTTGTCCAGCGGCTCGTCCGACGACACCACATGGTTGGAGGTATTGGTGTTGTCGGCACCGATATACATACCGCCGCTGCCCTGGATGGAATAGGCATCCCCATTCTTTGTAACGGTGAAACGATAGGGATCACCCTGGGCTGCAGGGATGGTGTTGCCGGTGATGGTGACTGTCTGATAGTTGCTCGTTACGTCGATATTCTCCAGGCTTCCGTTCATGATGCAGCTGCCGGCTTCATAGACGATCAAGTATTCGCCGCTCCAGTCCGCCGGTTTCTCCGTGACCTTCACGTAATCGCCGGTGCCTGTGGAACCGCCCTCCGCCACACGGCTGTAAACCGCGTAGAGGTCGGTGTCAGAGCTGACATAATAGGTGCTGCCTGCCGCGAAAACGGTGGGCTTGGAGGTCGTCTCCTCCGTGACGGGAGCCGTCGTCCAGCCGACAAAGGTGTAGCCGTCCACATTGCCAGCCGTGGGCAGCGTGAGAGCGGTGCCCATCATGGGCGCGATGGGTGCAACACCGTCCGGGACATGGAAAGTCAGCGTCGCGGAAACAGGTTCAGCGTTAAACAGCGTCCAGGTGGATTTAACAGTCTGAAGATTATCCACATTGCCCTTGCCGGGATAGACATCCTCGGAGGAAACAACGATGGGGAAAGAAGCATAATTCTCCACTGCTTCGGCAACACTGCTCACCCGTCCGGCATACCAGGGGTCCCAATTGCCGTTCTGTGACTTCATATAAGCAATGGCAGAGGCAACAGTCTCGCCGCTCTTCATCTTGCTCCAGAAGTCTTCTTCATAGGCAAAGTCTCCGTCAAAGGTGATGGACTGGGAGTAGCCGTAGACCACCTCGACACCCTTGTCGCGAAGCGGCGCCTGGAGGCCGTCGGTAGCCATGCCCAGGCAGATTGCCATCCACAGCAAACTGTTGGGCGCGGTGGAATCCATATGGTTGGCAATGGCGGTGCCGTCCACACAGTAATAATGCATGATTCCGTTCACACCATAGTCGCTGTAGCTGCCGGCATAGTAAGCGTGCTGATATTCGCCGTATGTACCGGTCACCTTCTCCATGTCTTCCGTGGTGATGCCGGTGCCGCTCTGCAGGCAGATATAAGAGGTATTGGCGCAGGAGGTATAGTCCTCGCTGCCTTTTACATAGTAGTCCGTATCGCCGTGGGAGTCAAAAATAACAACGCCGCAGGTCTCCAATGCGTCGGCAATGGTGTCGATGGTGGCATTGGTGGTTCTGTAGGCCGTGCTGGTGCCGCCGGTAGCCTGGGCGATGGACTTGGCCTCATTGACGTACTGGGTGGTGAAGTCGCCGTCGATGCCGTAATAGGGCTGGAACACCGCCACATTCATGGAAGAAGGACTGCCGCCCTTGGTCGCATAGGAAGTAACCTCCACGCCGGCATAATCCTCTGCGTCAGCGCCCGCAACGGCATTGGCGCGGATCTTGGCGCGCAGTCTGGGAGAATAGCCGCAGACGATCCCCTCCGTGGTCTCCCAGGTGAAGAAGTCGCCGTTGCGGTTGATAGAGCCCTCGACAAAGGTATCGGAGGCTTCCACAGCGGCAATGACATCGTCGACGATGGCCGCATAGCTGTCGGCATCGGCGGTTTTGCCGCGTTTGGCAACAATTTCGGTCTCCTCGATGGCTTCGATGGTCTGCCAGATGTCCGCCGTAACGGCATCGTAGGCCTCTTGCGCAATTGGCTCTTCGGCGGGCTCTGTGTCCAGCGCAAAGGTCGCCGGGAGCGGCAGCATAGCCAAAACCAGCAGGATCGCAAGGATGCGTTTCATTGTTTTTTCTCCTTTCAGAGTTTGAGCTTGGGCCTCAGATGTGCATGGTAAAAGATTTCCAACCTGACAATAAGCAGGTCATAGAGCACAAAGGTGAGATTTGCCAACAGGAGCAGGACGATCAGCATCCACGTCTGCGTTTCGGCAAACTCCGCCGCCACGGCCTCCATCTGGAACACCCAGATCATCAGTCCGTAGGCCGCGCACACGGCGGCATTGATATAAACCAGCTTGGAGGTCCAGGTCAGCGCCCTTCCCGGCAGCCGCTCCAGGAATCGTTTCAGCATGGGATAGCAGCCGAAGAACACAAACAGGACAGCAGTCTCCTTGTCCGGCGTCAGGAGGACACCCAGCAGTGCCGTGGTCAGATACCACAAAAAGCCCCATTTGGCGCCGTTTTCAGCGTAGACGGGAATGAGCACCAGAGATGCCAGCACCGGGCAGGCAATAGCGGCGAAGGGCAGCGTGCCGCCGAGGAACAGCAGCGCCACTGCCAGCGCCGCCAGAACGCCGCAGAGGGCAAGGACGGTGGTGCGCTTATTTCTTCTCATAATACGCGGAGCCGGAATTGTTTTTCAGCAGGTCATATTTGATGTCCCAGAGCTTTTGGGACAGATCCACATAGTAGGTGTGGGGATTGTCGAAGCGCTTGACCTCGTCCCAGAGGGTGTCGACCTGGGCGCGGCAGTAGTCGCGGATCTCCCGGAGCGTCGGCATCTGATAGACCAGCTCGCCGTTTTTGAAGATGGGGACCTGCAGCTCCCGGGCGGTGAAATTATAGACGACCTTCTGCTTCCAGGTGGCCTCCGGGTCAAAGATCAGCAGGTCGCCGCTGTCATCCACCGTCTCGTCGTAGACCGCCAGATAGTCGGCAATGGCCTTGCCCGTGTCGTTGCCGTAAAAGCGGTAGAGCTTCTTGAAATGGGGGTTGGTGATCTTGCCCACGTTCTCGGAGATCTTGATCTTCGGCTCCACCGTGCCGTCCTCGTGCTCCACGGCCACCAGCTTGTAGACACCGCCGAAGACCGGCTCGCTGCGGGCGGTGATGAGGCGCTCGCCCACACCGAACATATCAATTTCCGCCCCCTGGCGGAGCAGATCCTGGATGATATACTCATCCAGGGAGTTGGACACGGAGATCTCGCAGCCGGGCCAACCTGCCTCGTCCAGCATTTTCCGCGCTTTTTTGGTCAGGTAGGTCATGTCGCCGGAGTCCAGCCGGATGCCGCATTTGGCAATGCCCAGGGGCTTGAGGACCTCGTTGAAGGCGCGGATGGCGTTGGGGATGCCGCTTTTCAGCGTGTTATAGGTGTCCACCAGCAAGGTGGCGTTGGTGGGATAGAGTTCACAGTAGGTCTTGAATGCCTCATACTCGCTGTCGAACATCTGGACCCAGGAATGGGCCATGGTACCGCCTGCGGGAACGCCGTAGAGCTGGTCGGAAATGGTGCAGGCCGTGCCGTCGCAGCCGCCGATGTAGGCCGCTCTCGCGCCCAAAATGGCGCCCTGAGCACCCTGAGCTCTGCGGGAGCCGAATTCCAGCACCCGTCTGCCCTGGGCGGCGCGGACCACACGGTTTGCCTTGGTGGCGATGAGGCTCTGGTGGTTCAGGATCAGCAGGATATAGGTCTCAATGAGCTGCGCCTGGATGGCAGGCGCCCGAACCGTCAGCATCGGCTCCCTGGGGAAGATGGGTGTCCCCTCGGGAACGGCGAAAACATCGCCGGTGAAGCGGAAAGAACGCAGATAGTCCAGGAATTCCTCGCTGAACATCCCGCGCCCCCGCAGGTAGGCAATGTCCTCCTCAGAAAAATGCAGGTCACGGATGTATTCGATGACCTGTTCCAAGCCAGCGGCAATGGCAAAACCGCCGCCGTCGGGGACATTGCGGTAGAACACGTCAAAATAACAGATGCGATCGCGCATCGAGTTGCGGAAATAGCCGTTGCTCATGGTCAGCTCATAAAAGTCGCAGAGCATCGTCATATTCAGCTTGTCGTAAGTGTCCATGGCACACCTCTGATTATAATTCTTTTGTTACTCTATTATACAAGGGAAGCTGTAAAATCGCAAGCCCCTTTTTTCTTTGCCGGCCATTGCCCGGAACAAATATGATTTGACCAATCCCCGCTGATTTGGTATAATACTCTTACTTGCATCACGCGAATACACTGCAAAGGAAGAGCTTACATGGACAAACGATTCATCGAGGCCGGGGAGATCGTCAGCGCCCACGGCATCCATGGCGAGGTCAAAATCCTCCCCTGGGCTGACGGGCCTGAGTTTCTGCTGGATTTCGACACCTTTTATCTCGGCGGCAAGGCCTACACCGTCACCGCCGCACGGGTCCACAAGACCTGCGTCCTGGCCAAGCTGGCGGGCATCGACACCCCGGAAGCGGCCATGGCTCTGCGGGGAAAGGTCGTCTGCGTCGATCGCAACGGCGTGGAACTGCCCGAAGGAACGGTCTTTATCGCCGATCTGCTTGGCTGCCGCGTCCTGGATGAGAGCGGCAATGAGATCGGGCTGATTGCCGACGTGCTGACCATGCCCTCCAGCGACGTCTATGTGGTCAAGGGCAAAAAGAGCTACATGATTCCCGCCGTCAAGGAGTTCGTGCGGGAGATCAACGTGGACGAGGGCTTTGTGCGGGTCCATCTGATCGAGGGCTTGGCGACCGATGAGAATTGACATCCTGACTCTGTTCCCCGACACCGTGGGGGATCTGATGAACGAATCCATCTTAGGCCGCGCCCAGGAACGGGGCTATATCCGCATCGAGACGCACCAGATCCGCGACTACACCAAAAACAAGCAGAACCAGGTGGACGACTACCCCTACGGCGGCGGAAGGGGTGCCATTTTGCAGGCTGACCCCCTTTACCACTGCTGGTGCCACGCCTGCGACGAGGCCGGCGGTCCGGTCCACACCATCTTTCTCTCTCCCTGCGGCCACACCTATACCCAGGCCGACGCCAAACGCCTGGCCACGCTGGAAAACATCATTTTAGTCTGCGGCCACTACGAGGGCGTGGACCAGCGCTTCATCGACGAGTGCGTAGACGAGGAGATCTCCCTGGGCGATTTTGTTCTCACCGGCGGCGAGATCCCGGCCATGGCCGTAGCTGATTCCGTCTGCCGCCTGGTGCCGGGCGTCCTTCCCGACGCGGAGTGCTTTGAGGACGAGAGCCATTGGGACGGCACCCTGGAATATC
>CAMGRA010000023.1 GCA_946061345.1 uncultured Clostridia bacterium
GTGAGTGTGCGTAGCACACGGGATTCTTGATTAAACTTTTTAATCAAGAATCAGTATCAGAAAAAAATGTCTATATCGCTACCGGCTCCATGCGCTTGAGCTGAAGCTGCAGCTTATCTGCAATGAGCGCGATAAACTCGCTGTTGGTCGGCTTGCCCTTCGTATTGGACACCGTATAGCCGAAAAAACGCTGGAGCGTTTCCAGATCGCCCCGATCCCAGGCTACCTCGATGGCATGGCGAATGGCCCGCTCCACCCGTGACGGCGTGGTCGCAAAGGTCTTGGCCACCTGCGGATAGAGTACCTTGGTGATAGCGTTGATGACCTCCATGTCGTTGACGGCGATAATAATTGCCTCCCGCAGATACTGATAGCCCTTGATGTGAGCCGGAACGCCGATCTCATGGATCATCGACGTCACCATCGCTTCCACGTTCGCCTCCCGCGAACGAAGATAGGGCGACCGGGGCGTCAGGCTGTCGCGCATGGCGTCCAGCCGTTCCAGCACCGCTCTGGGCGTGCAGGGCTTGAGCAGAACATACTGCACCCCCAACGTTACAAGCAGATTCGACACAAATTCAGTCATGAAATCTGCCAATACCAGGAACATCGGTTTCTTTTCCAGGGCATTTGCTGCTTTCAGCACAGCTACGCCGTCCGCCTGGGGCAGCATGGTATCAACAACGAGGAACTCAGGCTTCGTCTCTCGCAAAAGCTCGATGGCGCGCAGGCCGTCGTTCGCCGTACCGACAACAGCGTACCGGTCGGACTGCTTGAGCACAGCGGTCAGGTCCTGAGAATAGGCCTCACTGCTGTTTGCAAGCAGGACACGATACATTTTTTCCATACTTTTTCATTCCTCCTCCTTGAACTCCGTATCTTGCAAAATCGGTAGTTTTAATTTAGCATACCGTTCGTGGTTTTGCAAGGCAATTTATGGAAATTTGCCCAATTTTCTCTCGACAAAAATCGACAACTTTATGCAAAATCACGAACTTCGACAGGAGTTTACAAGGTTCGTCCCCTTCAAGCCCGAAAGCTCCCGCCGCTGGAAACGGCGCAATATTCCTTTTTCATTCCTCCTTTAAGCAAAAACAGCCACAGGCCACGGTCAGTATGTTGTTCCGAGGCTTGCGGCTGTTTCGGTTATTACTTGTCTTTCAGCAGGTCGCGGATCTCTGTGAGCAGTTTTTCCTCAGCAGAGGGTTCGGGAGCTGCCGGCGCCTCTTCCTCTTCCTTCTTCTTGCCAAGCTCGCGCAGCTTGTTGACGCCCTTGACCATCATGAAGATCACAAAGGCCAGGATCAGGAAGCTGATGACGCTGGAAAGGAAATCGCCGAACTTCAGGGTGTTGGCAACCACCGCGCCGGTCTCCGGGTCGATCTTGTCGCCGAAGATGGAAGGCAGCGTGATCTTCCAGCTGGAAAAGTCGATGCTGCCGGTGAAAATGGAAATGATCGGCATAATGATGTTGTCGGTAAAGGACGAGACAAGATCCTTAAAAACAGCGCCGATGATGACACCGATGGCCATGTCAAACATATTGCCCTTGACTGCAAACTCTTTGAATTCCTTTAGCAGCCTACACTTTTTCTTTCCCTTTTTTGACATTTTACGTTTCTCCTCTCTTGAAATATATATCAGATTTTGCGAACAGGGTTCAGTTGGCGCAGCGCGCACCGCACGGTTCGGATGTGCCGGCACACGGGAACCGATTATTTCTTCTCGATGACCTCCAGGCCGCCCAGGTATTTCCGCAGGACCTCCGGAACCACGACGCTGCCGTCAGCCCGCTGGTTCTGCTCCACCATGGCCGGGAAAATTCTCGAGGTCGCCAGGCCGGAGCCGTTGAGGGTGTGGACGAATTCCGTCTTGCCCGTGGCCTCGCGGCGGAAGCGGATATTGCCGCGCCGCGCCTGGTAATCCCGGGCGTTGGACACGGAGGAAACCTCCTTGTAGCCGTTCATGGACGGAATCTGGATTTCGATGTCGTAGGTCCGTGCCATGGAGGCCGAGCAGTCGCCCGCCGCCAGCTTCACCGTGCGGAAGTGGAAGCCCAGACCCTTGACCAGCTCCTCGGCCTTGTTGACCAGCTCCTCAAAGGCCTCGTCGGACTTCTCCGGCAGGGTGTATTGGAACATCTCGATCTTATTGAACTGGTGGCCGCGAACCATGCCGCGCTCATCGGCCCGGTGAGAGCCTGCCTCGCGGCGGAAGCAGGGCGTGTAGGCAAAGAGCTTGTGGGGCAGATCGGCCTCAGACAGGATCTCGTTGCGGTGGAGGCTGGCCAGAGCCGTCTCCGCCGTGGGAAGCATGAAGTGCATCCGGTCGTCGGTGGGGTTCTCGATCTTATAGACCTCGTCGGCGAACTTGGGGAACTGTCCCGCCGTCTCGCCGCACTGGTACTCCAGCATATGGGGCAGGATGACCATTTCGTAGCCGTCGCGCAGGTGGCAGTCCATGAAATAGTTCAGCAGCGCCCACTCCAGCTGTGCGCCGAGGCCCCGGTAGACCCAGAAGCCGGAGCCTGCCAGCTTGGTGCCCCGCTCATAGTCGATGAGGCCCAGGTCGGTGCACAGGTCCACATGGTGCTTGGGCTCAAAGTCAAAGTGGTGGGGCTCGCCGAAGTAGCGCAGCGGCTCGTTGTTCTCCTTGCCGCCGGGCTTCAGGTCCGGGTCCGGCAGGTTGGGCAGGGACAGCATCAGGGTGCGGTATTCCGCCTCCACATCCGTCAGCCGCTTGTCATTCTCGGCGATCATGGCTTTCAGCTCCGCCATGCGCTTGAAAATGGGCGCCACATCCTCGCCGGCCTTCTTTTTCATGGGGATCTCCTTGGAGACCCGGTTCTGCTCGGCCTTTCCGCTCTCCGTCTCCAGGATCAGTGCGCGGCGCTGGGCGTCCAGCTCCAAAATGCGGTCGATCTGGGCGTCGCAGTCAACTTCCTTGGCCCGCAGTCCGGCCTTGACGCCGGCAGGGTCGTCTTTGATTCGCTTGATATCTAACATATATTTCACTCCTATGGCGCCGGTCCCGTTCGGCGGGAGCGGCATTGTCAGTCGTTTTCCCGGGAAATTCTGGGAAATCCGGCGGTTTTTATTGTATCACAGCTCTTGAAGCAGAGCCTCATAGATCAGCAGGGCCGTCTCCGGCAGCGCGTCGGCGTTCTCCGACAGCTCGTCCATATAGGCGCGGAAAGCGTTCTTGTCGCCGGCGTAGAAGGAATCCTGCGCCAGCAGGAGCAGCTCCGAGGCTTTGGCGCTGCGGGAGGCCTCCTCCCGTTCCGCGTCAGCCGTTTCCAGGCGGCTCTCCATGGCGGCGATATTCTCCGACGCGCCGTAATTGGCGGCCTCCAGGTCATCACGCATGAAGTGGATCTTTACGATGAGGGAAACGGCCACCAGCAAAAATGCCACGGCAAACATGATGCCCATGTATTCCAGCATGGCGCGCTTATTTTTCGGGGTGAGCGTTTCCTCCGCTGCGGTCTGTTCTTTTTTCTCTGTTTCAGACATGGGGTTCCTCCGGGTTTTCGATTGCCAGCAGGATCTCATAGAGACGCTGCAGGTCGTCCTGGCCGTAATACTCCAGCTCGAAGCGGCCCTTGCGCTTCCCGCTGACGATCCTGACCTTCCGGCCAAGCTGCTTGGTCAGGGCTTTTTCACACTCGCCCACGTAGTCCACGGTGAGGGCGGGCCTGACTTTTTTTGGTTTTTCCTCAACGGCCATCCGCTTGCACATGGCCTCGGCCTGACGGACGGAAAGCCGCAGGGCAATGATCTTCTGGGCGGCGGTCATTTGCAGATGCCGGGAGCTGAGGGTCAGCACCGCGCGGGCATGTCCGGCGGAGAGGGTTCCCTCCTCCACCATGGCGCGCACCTCATCGGGCAGAGCCAGAAGCCGCAGGGCATTGGCCACGGCGGGACGGGACTTACCCACCCGGGCGGCAGCCTGCTCCTGGGTCAGGCCGTACTCCTCCATGAGGACCCGGTAGCCCTCGGCCTCCTCCATGGGGTTCAGATCCTGGCGCTGGAGATTCTCGATAAGGGCCAGCTCCATGACTGTCTGGTCATCGGCATCCAGGACCACTACGGGCAGCTCTGTCAGACCGGCAAGTCTCGCGGCACGCCAGCGGCGTTCCCCGGCGATGATCTGGTAGTAACCGTTGCCGGCATCGCGCACAGCCAGGGGCTGGACCACGCCGTGCTCGGCAATGGAGTCGGCCAGAGACTGCAGCGCCTCGGGGTCAAAGGTGCGCCGGGGCTGCTTGGGATTGGGTTCTATTTTCTGCAGCGGCAGGGTCGTGATCTGCTCCTGAGCTGCGGGAACGGTAAAGTCATCGATCAGGGCGCCCAGTCCGCGCCCCAGACCCTTTTGCTTACTGGCCATACTTATCTCCCTTTCCTGTTGAATTCCTCCGCGGCGGCCAGATATGCCGCTGCGCCGCGGGAACTGCGGTCGTAGGCGATGACGGGAACGCCGTGG
Organism: uncultured Clostridia bacterium; assembly: GCA_946061345.1. GTDB lineage: Bacteria > Bacillota > Clostridia > Oscillospirales > Oscillospiraceae > JAZOXB01. The sequence goes on from CAMGRA010000023.1 coordinate 4,483, forward strand.
CTGGGAGCCTCCGCAAGGCGCACATTGCGCGGGATGACCGACGCAAAGACCTTGCCGGGGAAGTGCCGCCGCACCTCCTGAGCCACCTGGTTGGAGAAGTTGGTTCGGCCGTCGTACATGGTCAGCAGTACGCCGAAAATCTCCAGGCGCGGATTCAGACGCTTTTTGATGGCGCGGAGGGTGCTCATCAGGTCGGACAGACCCTCCAGAGCGTAGTATTCGCACTGCACCGGGATCAGGATGCTGTCGGCAGCGCACAAGGCGTTGAGGGTCAGCAGCTCAAGAGACGGCGGGCAGTCGATTAATATGTAATCGTAGGAACCGCGCAGGCGTTCCAGTTGGTTTTTCAGGCGGAATTCCCGGTTTTCCAGGCCGATCAGCTCCACGGTAGCCCCTGCCAGAGCGGCAGTTGAGGGAATCACGTCGCCGAATTTGGTCTTGACGACGCAGCGTTCCGGCGCGGCCTCATCAATGATCATCTCGTAGGCACCCAGAGACACGTTGCGTTTTTCCACGCCCAGTCCCGAGGTGGCGTTGGCCTGAGGGTCAAAGTCGCACAGCAGCACCCGCACGCCCAGGGCGTTCAGTGCCGCCGTCAGGTTGACCGCCGAGGTGGTTTTCCCCACGCCGCCCTTCTGGTTGACCACTGCTATGATTTTACCCATGACGCCCTCCTTTTTCCGCGCACTGTTCAGCGCGGGAAGATTTGCCCGACAATCATAGCACAGGCGGCTGTTTTTTGCAACCTCTTGGCCGCAAAAAAATCCTGTTCCACTGCGCACAAAAGATCATGTTTCACGTGAAACATGATCTTTCCGTTATCTTCCGTATTCGCGGTACACGGCGCAGACCTTACCTATGATCTGCGCTTCCCGGCCGTCAATGGGCGAATAGGCGAGATTTTCCGGGAGAAGCCAGACCTGCCCGTCTTTGAGGCTCAGGCGTTTCACCGTAGCCTCGTCCTCAAACAGCGCCACGACGATCTCGCCGTGCTCCGCCGTAGGCTGAGGCCGGATGATGACCTTGTCGCCGCTGAGGATGCCCGCGCCGATCATGGAGTCGCCCTTGACCCGCAGCGCGAAACAACTGTTGTCGCCGTCCCAGGGGAGGTAGCCCTCTATGTTTTCCTGGGCAAGGATCGGCGTACCGGCGGCAACGGTGCCTATGACCGGGATACCGCCGGGGTTCGATAGTCGTATGGTGCGGTTCTTCCCGCCGTCCATGGAAATGACACCTGCGTCGTTGAGGGCACTGAGGTGGTAATAGACCGAGGCTGTTGATTTCAGGCCAACAGCCCGCATGATCTCACGCACGGTGGGCGCATAGCCGTTTTGGGCAGAGAAATCCCGCAAAAACGCCAGGATCTCCTCACGCTTGTTGCTGACGCGGGCCATATGCTCCCTCCGCTCATGTTGAAATTCTCCGAAACTACTGTAATTATATCACAGTTCTTTCAAAAATGCAAACATAAAATTTGTGAAAATTGCGGGAATGGTGCAATATAATGAAGAGTATTTTGTGTAATATAACCACAAGCTCTTATTCGATTCCCTCAAAGTCAAAGACCGGCAGGTATTTCGTGGTGGCTGCCGCCGTATCCTGGACATAGCCGTTCTTCAGCCCGCACAGCTCCAGCCAGGAGACGGCCCCTGCATACTCCTCTGCCGTCAGGCGGCGGTCAAGGGGCGGCTCCTGTTCTCCCATCGGCACGTACTGGCTCAAGAGGGACACCAGCACGTCTCCCTTGGGAAAGGCCTCCGCCAGCCACTCGATGACCCGCAGGGAATTGTCCAGATGCCCCGGCAGCACCAGATGGCGCACCAAAAGCCCCCGGGTGAGCTGCCCGTCCTCCAGCACCGCTGCACCCACCTGGCGATACATCTCCCGCAGCGCTGCCGTCGCCGTTTCGAAATAATCCGGGGCGCGGGACAGCTTGACCGCCAGGGCGTTGTCCGCGTATTTCAGATCCGGCAGGTAGACATCCACCAGACCCTCCAGCAGCCGCAGAGTCTCTACCTGTTCATAGCCGCCGCAATTATAGACCACCGGCACCGGCAGCTTGGGCATCAGGGCGGGCAAAATGTCCGGCAGGAATTGCGTCGGTGTCACCAGGTCGATGGACTGGGCACCCTCGTCGATGAGGCGCTCAAAAATCGCCCGCAACCGCCCGGAATCCAGCGGCCTTCCCTTGCCGCCCTCGGAAATCTCGCGGTTCTGGCAGTAGACGCACCGCAGAGTGCAGCCGCTGAAGAACACCGCCCCCGTGCCGAAAGCGCCTGAAATCGGCGGCTCCTCGCCGAAGTGGAGCATGGCTCTGGCGGCCTGAACCTGTCCCGGCATCCGGCAGAAGCCAAGCTGGCCCGCCGCCCGGTCGACGCCGCATTGCCGTGGACAGAGGGTACAATTTTCATAACCCGGCATGAAATCACCTTTTTTCCATTTACGTCGGTCAAAGAATGTGGTATCATAATAGAATAAATAACGCGAACTGAATGTTTCACGTGAAACAGAGGAAAAATGCCATGCAGAAAAATGAGATCTACCGCGCCGCCGTCAGCGGCTTTACCAGCGAGGGGCTGGGCGTGTGCCGCGTGGAGGGCTGCGCCGTGTTTGTCCCCAACGCCGTGCCCGGCGAGGAATACGACCTGCGCATCACCCACGTGGGCAGCCACGGCGCTTACGGAAAAATCGAGACTATTATAACAAAATCACCCCACCGCGTCAACCGCCTGTGCCCCTATGCCAAGCAGTGCGGCGGCTGCGATTTCTGGCACATAGACTATGAGGCCGAGTGCGAGATCAAAGCCCAGCGCGTCCTGGACGCCCTCAACCGTCTGGGAGGACAGAATCTGAGCCGCATCGAGCTGACGGGAGCAAAGACCTGCGTGGGCTACCGGAACAAGGCACAATTTCCGGCTGCTCCCGGAAAAAAGGGGCCGGAAGCGGGTTTCTTCCGCAAGGGCACCCACGACCTGATCCCCATGGAGCGCTGTCTGATCCAGCCGGAAGCGGCGGACAAGGCCAGGGATATTGTTATCGCGTGGGCGCGGCAATACTGTGTCAGTGCCTACGACGAAACGACCCACACGGGTCTGCTGCGGCATATTTTCGTCCGCCATGCCGCCGCAACGGGGGAGCTGATGGTCTGCCCGGTGGTCAACGGCGAATCACTGCCCCGGGAAAAGGAGCTGGTGGCTGCACTGCGGAAAGGTCTGCCGGGACTGCGTTCCGTGGCGCTCAACGTCAACACCCGCAAGGGCAACGGGGTCATGGGCGACAAAACGCGGATCCTGTGGGGAGCGGATGCCATCGAGGACATTTTGTGCGGCCTGCGGTTCCGCATTTCGCCCCGGTCCTTTTACCAGGTCAACCGCGATCAGGCGGAGGTGCTCTACGGCAAGGCCCTCGCCGCCGCCGGACTTCACGGCACGGAAACGGTTCTCGACCTCTACTGCGGCACCGGCACCATCACCCTGTGCCTCGCGCGGCAGGCAAAAGCCGTCATCGGCGTGGAGCTGGTGGAGGCGGCCATCCGGGACGCGGAGGAAAATGCCCGCCGCAACGGCATTGAAAACGCCCGGTTTTTCTGTGCCGACGCGGGAAAAGCGGCCAAAACCCTGGCGGCGGAAGGAACCCGGCCCGACGTGATCGTGGTGGATCCGCCGCGCAAGGGCCTGAGCGCGGACGTCATCGACGCCGTAAAGGAAATGTCGCCGGACCGGGTGGTCTACGTCTCCTGCGACCCGGCGACCCTGGCACGGGACGTAAAGCTGTTCGGCGAAAAGGGCTACCGCCTGCAAAGCGCCGAAGCCGTCGACCTTTTCCCCCGTTGCAGCCATGTGGAATCGGTGGTGCTGCTCTGTCGTGACGTTTGATCGGAACGTATGCATCAAAGAGATTCCGAAACTGAAAAGCATGTAAAATGGGACGAACTGAAAGACTACTATGACAGAGGCCAGTCTGTGATTTTATACCAGCACAGACCGCAAATGACAAAAAAAGACATCTGCATTCAGAGCATTTTGGCCATGAATGACAGCTTTCTTTGTGCAGATCACGTATATCTTCTCGAATTTCCAAGGTATACCAACCGTTTCTATTTCTTTTTTGTCCATCACGACCATTCCGCAGTATTAAAGCAAGTGTGCGGCTTTATGGATAAAAATTGGGACGGCTTGTGCCGGCAGATAGACTTCGATGAATAATACGGGCTGATCTGCAAGTGCACAGAAAATACTGTATTCAGCTACACCGTAGCGGCGGTCTTGCTTTTTAAGCAGATGCCGCACCGGGTTCTTATGAATGCAAAAAAGGAGAGAACAAGCATGAAATGGATGATCGCGTCGGATATTCACGGCTCGTCGTACTACTGCGGGCAGCTTATGGAGGCCTTTCAGCGGGAGCAGGCGGACAGGCTGCTGCTTCTGGGTGACCTGCTCTACCACGGCCCGCGGAACGATCTGCCCCGGGACTATGCGCCCAAGGAGGTCCTTGCCATGCTGAATGAGCGGAAGGACCGCATCTTCTGCGTCAGGGGCAACTGCGACACGGAGGTGGACCAGATGGTTCTGGACTTCCCGATCCTGGCGGATTATTGTATTCTGCCCGTTGGCGAGCGCCTGATCTATGCCACCCACGGGCATCATTTTCATCTGGATTCCCTTCCGCCGCTGCAGCCGGGGGACATCCTGCTCCACGGCCACACCCATGTCCCTGCATGGAAAGCCTTCGGAAATGACAATTTATATTTCAATCCAGGCTCTGTCTCCATCCCGAAAGCTGGGAGCGCCCACAGCTATATGCTCCTGCGGGACAACAGCGCTGTGTGGAAATCACTGGAGGGCGCGGTCTACCACACCGAGAGCCTCTGATACTAAGTTCCTGATAAAAACCATCAAGCTTTTTATCAAAAACAAGTATGACAGAGCTTCCCGACCGGGCCTCTCCCGGGAAGAAGCGCGCCGGTCTGTCTGCCAAAACCATACGTTTCTATGAAATCACGCACCTTACTGCGCAAGAATAAGCCGCAAGGTGACTTGTTCAGCAGACCTTGAATAAAAAACAAAGGGGAAAGAAAGCTCAGGGCGGCGGAAAAATCGCTTGATTTTTTCCTTATATGATGCTATAATCGCAGCGTATGCAGGTGTAGTTCATCGGTAGAACATCAGCTTCCCAAGCTGAATAGGGGGGTTCGACTCCCCTCACCTGCTCCACAAAGGTACGGTAGCAATGATACAAATTGCTACCGTACTTTTTAATTTTTTCCTATGAAAATCCCTTGATATAAAGCCAAAAGTGAGGTTAGTGGGTTCAAATACGAACCTGCCGACCTCGCTTCTTTTGTTTATAGGGTTTCCGGGCAACCTCCGCCACCAGTGAAAATGAACCCGCTCTGCTGAACCTTTTAATTTTTCATAGAATAATTAAAAGGTTCGAGGAAAATTAAAATGTTCAATGGCTGTCATATTGGCAATGAAACCACCGCATCCGCAAGGCGGATCTATAAAGACGCTGTCTTTGATACAACAGAAAAAAATCTCTCCGGCACATAATCACCGAAAAGGGCTTGAAAACAAAAGGCTTCCGTAAATATGACTTCCGATGAACAGCCCGGCAGGCTTTTTACGTTTTTTATCAGGAAGCGGTACTATTCACTGCGCCGGTATTCGAGAATATCCCCCGGCTGGCAGTCCAATGCTTCACACAGTTTGACAAGCGTGGATATTTTCAGCGCTTTTGCCTTGCCGTTTTTCAGCACGGAGACGTTGGCAAGGGTGATGCCGACCCGCTCCGCCAGCTCCGTGACGCTCATTTTGCGCTTGGCAAGCATTACATCAATATTAAAAATGATCTCGCCTTCCATAGCGCCTCCTAAATCGTCCAGTCGCTCTGCTCCTGCAGCGCGGCGGCTCTTTTTACCAGATGGGACAGGGCGGCGGCCGCCGCGGCCACAGCCGCACCGGCGAAAACAACAAGCAGGGAAAGCAGTGTGATGCCGGGATGGCTCATACTCAAAAACAGCATGACGATGTTCCCGACAAAGAAGAAACCTGCGTCTGCGGCGGCCAGATAGGAGATCTGCTGAAGCAGCTTCGCATTCGTTTCCGAAAAGGAGCGGTCAAGCCCGATATTTGTCGAGATTCTCCAGGCCAGCACGAGCGCTGCATAGCAGGGAACGCCGGTGGCCCAGATAAAACCGAGCCAAGGCCAGTAACGGTTGGCAAATTCCGGATTCTGGCCGACAATGCCCTGCCCCAGCATGGGGATCACCAGGGCATAAACGACCAGGCCGCACAGCCCCACCCCGGCGAGCATACATTTTAACCATTTTGAGAGCGTTTTTTGCTGCATATTTTTTCCTCCTTTCAGCTTCCTCTGCAGTATAGCACGGAAGCAGAAGAAAGTCAATATATTTTTATCGCAATACAATAAAAACTTATCGGAAGTCAAGGAAGAACGACCTTCGGCAAGGGAAAAAGGAAATCCGCCGGCCATCCGGCCGACGGAGCTTCCTGTTTGCCAAAGAACCATGTTTTTGTACTGGCGCTGCAGCGCCCCAAGGCTCCCTTGCGCAACGGCCCAGGCCGCCCTCTCTTGCCCCTGTGGGGCAATTCACCTCGAGGGAGCTGTCATACTGGTTCTTGATAAAAAGCTTGAAAAGCTTTTTATAGCACCAAAGGTGCGTTAAGAACTGCATGAGACGGCTTTTGTGGCTTTTTGCCACAAAAGGGCAACGCGAATCGCGGTGCCTCTTCATAAAAACCAAAGGTTTTTATGAAGAATTAGTATCAGCAACGCTGACTGAGGGCTTGACTGTTTTGCGAATAATTTGCTTGGAAAGCAGCTTGTTCGACAGTCTGAGGGGGGGCGGACAAAACTGTCCGCCCCCCCTGAGCGTGTCAAAAAAGTCCCTCGGCCCCCTCTGACGAGGGGGCTGTCACGGC
>CAMGRA010000024.1 GCA_946061345.1 uncultured Clostridia bacterium
TCGTGTCAGAAATCAGTCTTTACATGAGGAGGACCTCTGCAGCGGACGGGGGTACCCGGTATATTCCAGAAGAAGAAAAACGCCCTCACACCGCGCTGGGCGGCATGCGGGTACTCTGGTACACAGAACGGCGTTATCTCGGATCGGATTCGCGTGAAGGGCTGTCTATAACGTCACTCTGCATCTTGTCCATAATTCAGATAAAGGTCGTTTGAACTGTGACAGCAAAATGAGAAAAGTAGTTCACCATGCGCTGACAGTTTCGCAAATATATACTTCTGAAATCACGGCGTTCGGGCGGAGATTCCGCGCAGAAGTTGGCGAAATCTTCTTTTGTTGCAGTTCTGTTGCGCTTTGCACTGTATAGTGTTCACAAGAAATTGCAGAGGGGAAGCGCCGTATGGACAAGCTGGTAAGAAAAATCGAGGTGCCGCTGGCAAAGAGCGCCATCACCGACGCGGGGCTGTATATCGCGTCGCCGGAGGACATTGGCCGCCTGGCGGAGGTGGCTATGGAGGCCTATCAGGACTATCCGCTCCACAACTGGCTGACCAACGGCCACTATGACCGGGAGGCCTCCAAGCGGATTATGGAGGTGTCGCTGCGCACCATGGCGAACGATGGCGTGATCTACGCCGACAGTCCGGAGCTCAACGGCTTTGCCGCGTGGTTGCCGCTGGGCTTTACCGGCAGCAAGACCATTCCCTTCCTGACCAACGGCGGGCTTCGTCTGATCCTGCGCGCCGGCCCCGGCATTATCGGCAGGCTGCTGACATACGAGACCTTCGCCATGCGATTGAAGGAGAAGTACACGGCTAATGTGGACTGGTATCTGTACAACCTCTCCGTGCGGCCGCAGGCACAGGGGCAGGGCATCGCCGCGAAGCTGCTGCGCCCCATGCTGGCCTTCTGCGACCGGGAGAATATCGTCTGCTATCTGGAGACCAACAAGCCGCAGAACGTGGATATCTACCGGCACTTCGCGTTCCGGCTGGAGGAACAGGCGCTGATCCCCGGCAGCGATGTGATGCACTACGCGATGACCCGCACGCCCGTGCCGCCGATACCGGCGGAGGAGGGCGCTCAGGCGGAATGACCGGGGTGGGGGAGGGTGGCCGAGTCCCCGCGTGAACCGCGGCCATATATTGAGGGCAGGAGGAAGAGAGCACATGGAGTTTGACATTCGCACAGGGGAACTGTCCGCGGCGGAGCTGGAGGACAACTTCGACTTTGATTACAGCGTCGGCGAGGTGTTCATCGACAGCATGGAGACGTTCCGGCGGGAGTTGCTGGAGCCCTTCAGGGACAAGGAGCGTCACATTTTCTACCGCGGCGAGCGGGTGGGAGACTGAACCGCCCGCTGCTGCCCACCATGTACCGGAACAAGAGCACACTGATGCGGGACGGCGGCCACTGCGTGGAGGTCAACGCGGACTTCCTGCTGGACTACTACAAGTCCTACGGCAGCTTTTTCGACCTGTACAACACCACCTTCGGCACGGCTGGGAAGTACCGCCTGTACGACCTGTGCGCCTTTTCTCAGCACTATCTCAACGACTCGCCGCTGATCGACTTCACCAAGTCGCTGTACGTGGCACTGTCCTTCGGGCTGAAGGAGAAAACCGAGTTCGTCGATGACGGTATCTTATACGCCGTGGAGATCGAGGATCTCAACAACAACTACACTACGGACAAGGTGGTGGCGGAATGCTGGCTCAACGACTTCAAGGTGTATGTATACAACTTTGAGAAGGACGATGTTTCCCCGGAGGTGCAGGAACTGAAGCAGCATGTAAAGCGCACCAGCCCCATCGGCAAGCTCATCGACATCGCCACCAACGACCTGATGAAATTCCAGCAGGGCGTGTTCCTGCTGCTGTCGGACTTCAATCTGGTGAACCGGCTGTACCTGACGAAAAACGTCCGCAGCAGCTTCAAGATCACCAAGTACATCCTCAGCAAGGACATCTGCGCCGATCTGGTGGAGATGATCGCGGAGGAGACGCCATGGTACCGCTTTTCGCAGCTGCTGGAGATCAAGGACGGCATCCAGTCCGCCATTCGGCATAATGAAACCAGTCTGTAGAGCAAAAGGAAGCACTCCCGTGTGGGGGTGCTTCCTTTGCAATATTCGAGTCAAATCAGGGCATATAGACGCGGATAATCTCCACCACCTGATTGTTCACGATGTGCGCAGTGCCGTTCATAGCAGTGCAGCCAAAGTCCACGCTGTCCTTCATGGTCAGCAGATCGCCGGCCAGATAGGTTACCTCTCCCTTTTCCAAATCAGAGGAATCCCGATAGACGAACTCATCGCCGTTGACGGGCAGCACCATCTGCGCCACGGAGGTGTACAGGACGTCGTACTCGGTGAGCTCAGAGCCGCTCTCATAGAAGGTGCCGCCGCTCTCCGACGGTGCCATGGTAATGCCGCCGTTTTCAAGACCACCATTGATATGGACAACGCCATCCGCCTGCTCTACAGCGGCGACAGAGACATCGTCGCCGCGCACTACGATAACGTCGCCCTCCTTCAACCCAGTGATGGACGCCGCGTCGAACAGTTCCTGCTCCCACACAGTCATGTGCAGGACAAAGCTTCCCTCATCGTTAAGCTCAATATCATCGTTGGTGAAGGACACAGGGAAGGAGCAGTCCTCCAGATTGGTGGGATCGAAGGAGGAGGGGATGGGCAGGATGCGGGTGTCGGCGGTATCGTTGGTGTCGGACGGCTCCGTGGGGGGCTCGTCCTTGGCGCCGCAGCCAAACAGGGCGGCGGACAGTACAAGCAGGGACAGCAGTACGACCAGAACTTTTTTCAGCGTTTTCACGGGATCTCCTTTCTCATATGCGTGGTGCCGTTTGCGCCGCGCGGGTCATTTGATGTCAAATGTCAACTCCAGTTTGTTTTCCCCGTCAGCAAAGCGGTATGTCATGGCGGTGGTCATTTTCCGTACCATATGCAGTCCCAGTCCGCCAATGCTGCGTTCATCGGCAGACAGCGTGGTGTCTGGCTCCGGTGCGGCGGTGGGGTCGTAGGGCTTGCCGTTGTCGGCAAAGTGCAGCAGCAGTGTCTCCCCCTCCGGCCGGAGCGTCAGGGACGCCTGCGTGGCACCGCTGTAGTGGACGATGTTGGACCATATCTCGTCCGTGGCCACCTGCACGCGGTTCTGCACGCGCAGGGACACGCCGTCTTCCTCCAGCCGCTGCTCCAGAAACGTCTGCACAGCGGTGTAGGAAGCGCTGTCAGGAACGAGGGTGATGGAATTCTTGTTCTGCATGGCAATTCCCCCTTTCGGGTGTTGATCGTCAGTTCTCAATGGTCAGGAAGTCCACAAAGCCGGTGATGTCAAAGACCTCCATCACAGTCTCCGGCACATGGATCAGCCTCATGCCACCCTTGCGGCTCATCTCTTTCTGCGTCTTGAGGATGACACGCAGGCCTGCAGAGGAGATGTATTCCAGATTTGCAAGGTCAAAGGTCAGCGCCGCGGCGGCAGGCAGCAACTTCTCCAGCTCCGCTTCCAGCTCAGGCGCGGTGCTGGTATCCAGACGGCCTGCCAGTGCCACTGTGATACCGGTATCTGCAGGGACTTTCTCGATTTTCAGGCTCATTTCTTTTTCCTCCTCTATTTTATGACAAGACTATTTGCCGCACTGTGCATCCACAAATGGTATCAGTTGTGTACGCAGAATGTCCAGCGCCATGGCACGCTTCTCTTCTCCCCAGCGGTCGCCCTTCAACAGCGAAGTGCAGCAGCGGAACCACGCCAGCGGGTACAGCCACGCGGCGTCGGGGTAGGTCTTTTCGGCCTCGGCCAGCGGGCAGCCGAAATATTTCTCCAAAAACAGGTGCAAGATGTGCGTCACGATATCCTGGGGCAGCTTGTAGAAGCTGTTGAACTCACCCTTGGCCGCGCCGGCGAACTCCATAGAGAACAGGATGCGGGACAGGTCGAACATAGGCGTACCAGTGGAGAACTCGCCCATGTCGATAAGGCAGCACTCGCCATTGTGCACCATGATGTTGTTGATGTTCAGATCGCCGTGCAGACAGTTCATACGGTCGGGTATCAGGTCCAAGAACCGGTGCAGGTACGCCCGCTCCTCCTCGGTGATGCCGGTGACATTGGGGATGTCGGAGCGGTTGATGTCCTTGAAGGACGGCAGCTGGCCCGGCTCCGCCTCGATGCCGTGGATCTGGCGGCAGACAGCGGCGTACATGTCCACATACTCCTCCAGGTGGCCCTCGTCGCCGCGGATCAGCTCGCCGATGGTCTTGGACTTGATCAGCTCATAGACCACACCGGTGCGGCCGTCGGCCTCTACGATGTCGTAGGAGATGGCGGTGGGTACGCCCATGACGAAGGCCTTCTTGGCCAGGGCCTTCTCCTGCTCAATCTCCTCCTTCTTCACCCGGGGGTAGTACAGCTTGATGATGGTCTCGTCGTCCAGGCGGAATACCTCACCGCAGGCGCCGGCGCCGATGCGGTCGCAGCCCTCCACGCTCAGTTGCCGCACGGCGCGGGAGATGTCCATGATTTCGGAGAAGCCGGTGACATCAAAGACATTCATCACCTCGTCGTTGACATTGACGACGCGGAAGATCTTCCCCTTACAGCGCTTTTTGGCCGCCAGCAGCACCCGCAGGCCGGCTGAGGAGATGTACTCCAATCCGCCGGCGTCGATGATCACGCCCTCCTCGCTGGAGGGCTCTCCGCTGAGCGCATCCTCGAATTCATGGGCATTGCCGGAGTTGATGCTGCCGGTCAACTCCACCACAGAAAGCTGTCCGTCATGTCTGATATTCGTTTCCATTAGTCTCCCTCCGTTATATCCAAAAATATGGCTCGTGTCAACTCTTTTAACTCCTCATACATGGGCAGTCCTTCCAGCGGTGAGAGGGCCTTCGCCGTCTCGCGGAACAGCCACGCCTGCTTGTCCTTGCCGCGGCTAAAGCGGCTCCACACAGCATCTCCCTCCTCCGCCAGCCGGTCGCGGATACTGCGGAGGTTGGCCAGCTTGTCGGCGCACATGAGCATCCGGTGACTGCAGCTTCCGGTGTACAGCGACCGGATAGCCGCCGTTTTGCGCTCCTCCCAGTTTTTGGATTTGTCCTCGCTGTCCTCCAGCACCAGCTCCGCCACCTCCTCGTCAAAGGCGGCGCGGAGCTGCTCCGGCGTGATGTAGGCGTCCTCAATGGTGTCGTGGAGCAGTCCGGCGCAGACCAGTGCCTCGTCGGCACCGTTGCGGGCCAAGGTCATGCCCACCTCAAAGGGGTGGACGATATAGGGCAAGCCGTCCTTTCGCCTTTGCTCGCCGTGGGCGTACAGCGCAAAGAGGAACGCCCTGTTGATGCGGTCGGTCATCGGGTCACCTCCGGTGTGTGCTGCTGCGCGGCTTTGCCGCCGGTCATCAGGTTGTGCTTGCGGGCGGTCAGCAGCAGTTGCAGCTCGGTGCACAGGGTGTTGCAGGGAGCCTCCACCATGTCAAACAGGGCGGACAGCGCGCAGGCCGCCGCCAGCAGATCGCCGCTTATGCCCATTTGTAACAACAGCACGGTATAGCAGGATATCTCGCCGCCGGACACCGGTGGATACGCCACCGAGGTCAAGAACGCCATAACCGCCAGCAGGAGCAGAGCTCCCAGCGTCATGGTGTCGCCGGTCATGTCCCGGATGGCGAAGATCACGAACACGAACTCCGCCGCGATCAGCGGCTTGTGGATCACCGTGCCGATGGGCAGCGCGAAGCGCACCAGCCTTCTGTCCATGCCGAAGCCCCGCTCGCAGGCGTCATAGGCGTCGGAAAAGGCGGAGGAGGAGCAGGCCGAGGCCAACTGCGCCATAAAGGTTGGCCGCAGGATCTCCCACATTTTCCCGACCGGATACCCCGTCCTGCGGGCGACATACGCAAATTGCACCGCCGTCACCACGGTGCAGAAAGCTGCGAACAGCAGGATCATCCGCCCGTAGCTCAGCAGGGTGTCCACGTCGGCGGTCAGCCCGGTGGAGAGCATACTGAGAAACACGAAGGCCGGCAGCGCGCGTTCAAAGCCGGTCAGCAGCTTCAGCACGATGGCGCTGCCCTCGTCCACCAGCTGAGCCGTCATGCCCACGCGCCGCTGCAAAAACAGCATGGCCATACCCACCACCGTGCCCACGAACACCAGCTGCAGCATATTGCCGTCGATAAGGGGCGACAGGGCGTCGGCGGGGACGATCCCCGACAGGAACCGGCCGAAAACGGCGAGGCTCCCCTCCCCCTCCGTGGAAAAGCGGAACGGGAAAAACACGGCGCACAGCACACCGGCGCACAGGATGACCACCAGCATACTGAACAGAAAGCGGATGCATGCATAGCGTCCCACCCGATGGAAGGTGCGGGGACTGCCCACGCTGAGCACGCCGCTGATGACTGCCAGCAGCATCATGGGCGTGACCACGGCGGTGAGGAATCTAGAGCACAGTGCCAGCAGCGGCTGCGTCACATAGTTCTGCACCACATCCACGGCGGCAGGCAGCAGCCGCAGCAGCACGGCGGATGCAGCGGCCAGCGCCATGGCGGTGAGCACATGGCGGACGCGGTGGCTCTCCCGTGCCTCCACGGAGATATAGGCGCTGTTCTGCCCGTGGTCAAACTGATAGGTCCAGTCGATGCCCAGATTGGCCAGCGTGCTCTCCACGCCGCTGACACCGGAGACCTCTGCCGCGTCCGGTGGTGTCAGCCGGTAGGGCACGCCGTCCATCTGGAGCATCAGATCGACCCAGCGGCCCTTTTCCTCGATGGACAGTTCCACCCGCAGCTCGCCTACCTCCTGCCGCCAGTGCAGCAGGATCTCCTCCGCGCCCAAACGCAGGCGCAGGATGTCGCGCTTGGTAATGTAGGGATAGTCCGCCAGCACATCGGCGATCTGTTCGGATATGTTGTCCACGCCCGCCGCATCCAGCGAATGCGTGTCCCGTAAAATCGTTTTCATGATCCTCACACTACAGCGGTAAAAATTTTTCGTACAGCAGTTTGGCGTATTCACAACTCGTAAATGCCGCGAACTTCTGGTATTGATCGGATTTCTGCGCATCGGCGTAGTCGCAGACGCTTTTGATGATCAGCGGTACGGGGCGTGGCTCGACGGCATGCTCCGCCGCATAGGCAACGGCATACGACTCCATATCCAGCGCGACCGTCCCCTGCAGCTGGGAGCGCACCTGTTTTTCAAGCACATCACGGTTGGCTACCACGGAGGTGCCGCAAGCCATAGGCCCGATATGGACATGACACTGATTCTCTGGCGACGCCGCGGCCGCCTCTACATAGGGAAGGATATCCTCACTTATGTGGATCATAGTGGGGCGGGGGATGAATCCCACACTGCCGTATTGAATATCCGCGCGTTCCATGGGCACAAACTTGCCCACAGAGTAGTTCCACACCAGATTCGCCACATTGACATCCCCGTAGATTTGCTCCGCCATATCGGGCTTGGCGATACCTGCGGCAATGCCCACCATAATGACATAACGCGGACTGTACCGCCCAATGAGCTTGGTGGTCAGAACCGCCGCGGCCACCATTCCCATCTCGCCCTGCCGGGCATACACCACCCGATGTTCCTCGCTGCCCCGGGAGAAGCATGCCTCATAATAGGGCTGGCCGTCCTCCGCAAAGGTGCGCTGTGTCCACTCATACATATGGCGAACGGCGGTCTCCTCTGTGTCTGTGGCAACGATCAGTGCTACGGCTGTATGAAAGTCACCCAATGTGATCCCTCCTGTTAATTTAGTCATCGCACTTCAAGAGCTGTCCGTTTTTCTCATCGCCCACTGCACTATCCAATGCGCAGCAGAAGTGCAGCAGATGGTTTAAGGCAGTACCGCACAATGTAAGCTGCGGTGAAGCGACAAGCCGCATTTTCCCTTTTATGTTACTCGCCCTGCGCGGGGACCTCTGCCGCAGGCACTTCATTCTGCGCCTTCAGTTTCTCATACAGTGCCGCGGCGGTGAGCTGGCGGTAGGGCGCCACATAGAACACCGATACGATGCCCAGCGTCAGGGCACTGAGAATATCCCAGGGGATGAAGCTCAGGTCCAGGACGAAGGCCTTCCACTTGTTGCCCTTCATCATGGCCTTGCTGGTAGCAAAGGCCTCCTGCCGGGTCATCTCAGGGTGGTCGGCCAGCAGGTAGGGGATCATGCAGTACTCATACGCCTTGATGAAGCCCGGCACGATCAGCAGGCAGGTCCACAGGAAGGTATACACCGCCTGCAGCAGCAGGGTGCCCACGTTGCGCTTATAGGCGGCATCGAAGCCGCGGCCCAGGTCGCCCACATTGCCGGTGCCTCGCAGGGCGTTGACGCGGAAGTAGGAAAAGCCCACATTGACGGGGTTCAGCAACAGGATGCTCACCGCCAGCGACAGAATCACCAGCACCACGGCCAAGATGATCAGCGTCGTCAGCAATCCGGGGAAGTACTCATGCAGGAATCCCCCGATAAACGCCCACGCGGATCCGGTGTCGCTGCTGCCGCTGCCGGAGGAGACAGCGACGCCAGCCGTGGCCGCGCCGCCGGTGCCGCCCAGCAGTGCTCCAAACAGCACCGTCACCAGCACAGCCTTCCAATAGTTCCGCTTCAGAGCATCCTTCGCCTGCTCCTTCAGTTCTCTTCTCGTCCACATAACTGTAAGACCTCCTAATTTCTTTCTTGGTGTATTCTCTCAGAGGGCATCGCCCGCGGTAAAAACGGGTATCACACGATCACCGATACACGGCAGTTGGGGATCTCCTCCGTCAGCTCCCGCTGCACGGCGTCGCGGAAATCCTCTATCTGCCGGTAGGTAGTCCCCTCGTCGAAGGTCACCGCCAGATCCACCGTCACGGTGGTACCGGTGTAGCGGGAACGAATGCTGTCGAATCTGCGGTAGTCGCCGTTGTGCCGGTTCAGCACCTTCAGTATCTTCAACTGCGCTTCCTCCGGCAGCGTTTTGTCTGCCAGCTCCGTTATAGCGCGGCGAATATGCTTCACGCAGAAGGCCATCATCACCAGCGCGATGACAAGGCTCAATATTGGGGACACATACCATGAGGCACGATGTCCCCGTAGGAGCCACACCGCCAGCAAGGCCAGCAGCGCGGCGCCGTCGAAGGCCAACGCACCGATGTTGCCCACATATTCGCTCTCGGCAATGGTGGAAGGGTTGGCAGCCCGTATTTTTGCCTGTCCCCGCAGAAACCAGAGGTCGAAGAACACATTCACCACCTTCAGCGCCACCACGTAGATCAGCAGCTCGCTGGGACTCTCCGGCGAGATAAGCTGCATGACGGACACCACAGCGATGCACAGCAGACCGCCCAGCTCGATGGCATCGGTGAAAAACGTTGTCAGCGCCTCGATCTTGCCCACGCCGTAGTTATATTCATACCGCAGGTCGCGGCTCATGCGGCGGGACTGCGCCGCCACGATGGCCTCCGACAGCAGGTTGCCCAGCGTGTCCACAAAGTCAAGCCAGACGATCAGCGAGTGGGACACCACAGCGGAGGCCAGCACCAGCACAAAGTTGGGCAGTTCCGTCAGAAACTGCAATCCGGTGATACTCTCCTGTTTTTTGTACGCTTCCTGCTGCACCGTATCCCTCCTTCCGCACCGCATGACCAGTGTACCGAGGATACAATACCACCCAAAGTGCAACAAAAGTGCAACACCTCCCCCCTGCCGGTTGCAGTTCTGTTGCGGTCATGCTATTATAATGTTCGCCAGAAAACACCGGACGGGAGGTCAGATCATGAGCGACAACACCAACCACGCTGCATTTCCGGAGAAGCACACCATCGCCTATCCGGAGAAATACAAGCCCGACCTATGCAAGGACGGCGCGTCCTCCTTCGCGGGGAAAACGGATCATCACGACTCCCGCTACTACATCTTTAACGACTACTACAACATGACCAGCGACGAGACGCTCCACATTCTCTCCCACTTCGAGACATACCAGCAGACCACGGAGTACACCTGCGGCGCGGCCTGCGCGCTGATGGTGCTCAACTGGTTCGGTCAGAAGCGCTACCACGAGCGGCTGGTGGGTCAGCTCATCGAGAGCTGCGAGGGGCGCGGCTCCACGGTAGAAAACATTGCGGACTTCTTCGACCTCATCGGCTGGAATGTGGAGTACCACGCCGGCACCGACCTGAAATTCGACACCATCGAGGGCTTCGAGCAGTCGGTCATCGACTTCATCGACCGGGGCATCCCCATTCTGGTGGACTGGGTGGACTGGGCCGGCCACTGGCAGGTGATCATCGGCATCGACACCTGCGGCAGCGACACCCCTTATGACGATGTGCTGATCTTCGCAGACCCCTATGACATCACCGACCACTATCAGGACGGCTATTACATTTTCCCCTTCAGCCGGTTTTACGGCATGTGGCGCGAGGGCCCCTGTGCCGACAAGGACGACCCCTACAAGCAGCCCTTCGTCATCGCCTATCCCAAGGACTACGACAAGGGCGCGGCGCGGGAATAAAGCCGCCCCGCCGGACGATCCGCGAAAAAAATGCACCCCTGGGGGTGCATTTTTTCGTTGTGCGGGGAAACTATCAGAAATCCTTGCGCTTGCGGCTGAACACCACGCCGCTGCCCAGCAGGGACGCCACGGCCATGCCGGCGTACAGGGAGATGCCCGCATCGGCGGTCTTGGAGGATTTCACCGTGCCGCGGGTGCCGCCGGAAGATCCGCCGCTGCCGCTGCTGCCGCCACCGGAGGACGGTACAGTATAGCCGATGGCGTAGGTGGAGAACTTCTGGGTATACACATAGATCAGGTGATTCGTCGTATCCAGATAGTAGGTGCCATCTGTTGCCGCACCGCTTACCGGTCGGGTGCTGAGCTGTCTAAAGGCCG
>CAMGRA010000025.1 GCA_946061345.1 uncultured Clostridia bacterium
TGACGAGGGGGCTGGATTTTTGCGCAGCAAAAAGACTGGGGGAGAGATTTTCTCTTCTTGTTTCTCTCCCTCCGTCTTCGCCTTACGGCGAATCCACCTCCCTCGTCAGAGGGAGGCTTTCCGCTGCGGCGGGACTCGGCATAGCGAAAGATTTTTGGAACCACCACTCGGCTGGTGGTTTTCTTTAACCAAGAATTCGGGAGGCCGCCCATACACATCGGGCAGCCTCCCGGCTTTTCTATTATT
This sequence comes from uncultured Clostridia bacterium, assembly GCA_946061345.1. Classification (GTDB taxonomy): domain Bacteria; phylum Bacillota; class Clostridia; order Oscillospirales; family Oscillospiraceae; genus JAZOXB01. The sequence continues at coordinate 247 of CAMGRA010000025.1, forward strand.
ACAGGGGTGCCTGCCAGCCCCGGCTGCTTTCCACGGCGCGGCTCCATTTCCTCATCCGCAGGCTGCGCTCGGCTTCCTCCATCTGCGGCAGGAAGGTTCGGTCGCAGCGCCAGAATTCCTTGATCTGGTCCGTATTGTCCCAGACGCCCACGGTGAGGCCCGCCAGATACGCCGCTCCCAGCGCGGTAGTCTCCCGTATCACAGGGCGAAAGATCTTCCGGTTCAGAATATCAGCCTGGAACTGCATCAGGAAGGCGTCACGGCTGGCGCCGCCGTCCACACGCAGACCCGTCAGGGGCGCGCCCATATCGCGCTCCATGGCCTGCAGGACATCCATACTCTGATAGGCGATGGATTCCTCCGCCGCGCGGATGATATGCTCCGGTCTTGTACTGCGGGTCAGGCCCACCAACGCGCCCCGGGCGTGCATATCCCAATAGGGCGCGCCCAGGCCGGTAAAGGCGGGAACAAAGTAGACGTCGTTGCTGTCTTCCGCCTGAGAAGCATAGATGCCGGCCTCTGACGCGTCCTTGAGGAAGTGCAGCTCGTCGCGCAGCCACTGAATGACCGCGCCGCCGACAAACACGCTGCCCTCCAGGGCGTACTGGACCCGGCTGCCGCCGGTAGCCGCCAGGGTCGTCACCAGACCGTGGCGGCTCTCCACCGCCGTTTCGCCGGTATTGACCAGAAGAAAGCAGCCCGTGCCGTATGTATTCTTCGCCTCACCGGAGGAAAAACAGCATTGCCCGAAGAGGGCCGCCTGCTGATCTCCCGCCATGCCGGTGATGGGAATTTCTCCGCCCAGCAGGCGGCAGACGCCGTAGCGGTGGGCAGATGGATAGACCTGCGGGAGCATGGCCCTGGGGATATTCAGTTCCTCCAGGAGTTTGTCGTCCCACTCTAAGCGGTGGATGTCGTACATCATGGTCCGGGAGGCATTGGTGCGGTCCGTTCCGTGGACCGCGCCCCCGGTGAGCTGCCAGAGAAGCCAGCTATCCACCGTACCGAAGCACAGCTCGCCGCGTTCGGCACGCTCCTGAGCGCCCGGCACATGATCCAAAATCCAACGAACTTTGGTGGCGGAAAAATAGGCGTCGGGGATCAGGCCGGTGGTCCTGCGGATGTGTCCGGTCAGGCCCCGGTGTTCCAACTCCTCACAGATAGGAGCCGTGCGGCGGCACTGCCAGACGATGGCGTTATAGATGGGCCGGCCCGTTGCCCGTTCCCAGACAAGGGTAGTCTCGCGCTGATTCGTGATGCCGATGGCTGCGATCATGGCAGGGTCTATCCCCTCCGCCGCCTCCTGCATCACGGCAAACTGACTGTTCCAGATCTCCATGGGGTCGTGCTCGACCCAGCCGGAATTCAGATAGATCTGAGGAAACTCCCGCTGGGCAGAACAGACGATGTTCTGCTGCTCGTCGAATAAGATCGCACGGCTGCTGGTGGTGCCCTGGTCCAGGGCCAACAGGTATCTCATGGCGCTCCTCCTGTTATCTCTCTGTTTTGGGGAAGTCTTTCGTCGCCACCACGTCGACGCCCGTTCCGAGAAGATCGGAAAGGATCACGTCGCCGCAGCGGACGGGAGCGGTGACCGTCACCGCATCCAGAGCCTTGGCCGCCCGCAGCATCAGCTCCTTGGCAATGGGCTGCCTGGTTTTGACGGGGCAGCGGCGGACCGCAGCGTCCTCCAGGCGCACCGTAGTCGTCAGGACCCGCACGGGATGCAGCAGCTCGTTTTTGCCGTATTCCGCGCCGCGCGGGCAGGAATTCCCCGTCACCCGGTAGTCTTTTTCCTCGTCCACGCGGAGGTGGCAGCCCCGGGGACAGACAATGCAGATCAGTTCTTTCATGCCTCCACCTCCTCAACACTGACGGTCAGGACACCGCCTCGGGGCAGCAACGTTTTGGGCAGGGTCACGGATTCCATCTCGCCGGGGGCCATATGCTCCCGGCTGAAGCAGGCGATCTGCGTTTCTCCTGCCCGAACGCGGATGGCCGCCTTGCCAAACACGCGGTTGACGCGGAAAAACAGCTTGACATTCTTATCTACGCCTGCCGGGCGGATACGCTGCGGCACGGTATAGCTGACGGCGCTGCCGTTTTCCACCGTAAGCAGCGGCTCTTTCGCCGTTTCTCCTTCGAGGATATAACGGGCAGCGGCTTCTCCGGCACGGCTGCTCTCCTCGCTGACAAAATCCACCAGATCGTGGACGTGGACCACATTTCCGCAGGCGAACACGCCCTCGACGCCGGTCTCCATGTTCTCATAGACCACAGGGCCGTTGGTACGGCGATCCATTTCCACATCCATCTGCCGCGACAGTTCATTTTCCGGCACCAGACCGACGCTCAGCAGCAACGTGTCGCAGTCAAAGCTCTGTTCCGTGCCGGGGATCGGCCGGCGGTCGGCATCCACCGCCGAGATCGTGACCCGCTCCAGACGCTGCTTTCCCACGATATCCGTCACCGTGTGGGACAGGTACAGAGGGATGTCGTAATCCCGGAGGCACTGGACGATATTGCGGTTCAGGCCGCCGGAATAGGGCATCAGCTCCACACAGGCCAAAACCTTTGCGCCCTCCAGGGTCATGCGGCGGGCCATGATCAGGCCGATGTCGCCGCTGCCGAGGATGACGACCCGTTTGCCCACCAGATATCCCTCGATATTGAGGAAGCGCTGGGCTGTTCCGGCAGTGAAAATGCCGGAGCAGCGCGCACCGGGAATGGAGATGGCGCCACGGGTGCGCTCGCGGCAGCCCATGGCAAGGATCACGGCTCCTGCCCGGACGGTGCGATAGCCGTCGACGGGATTAAGGAAGCTGACGCATTTATCCTGTGTGATTTGCAGGACCATGGTGTCGGTCTTTGCTTCCACGCCGGTGGCTTTCAGCATCTCAATATAGCGCCCGGCATATTCCGGCCCGGTCAGTTCCTCCTTGAAGCGGTGCAGACCGAAGCCGTTGTGGATGCACTGGTTCAGGATGCCGCCCAGCTCACGGTCGCGCTCCAGGATCAAAATGCGGCGCAGGCCCTTTTCCCAGGCCGCATAGGCGGCAGCAAGTCCGGCAGGGCCGCCGCCGATCACGATCAGTTCATAGTCCATTCTTCCCACCTCCCTTGGTCTCGCCGGTCAGAATGTAGCTTCCTTCCTCTTCCAGCATCACGTCCACCGGGTCCATGTGCAGCTCCCGGGCGATGATCTCCTGCACCCTCGGGCTGCAGAAGCCGCCCTGGCAGCGACCCATTCCCGCACCGACGCGGCGCTTGACGCCGTTGATGCTGTAGGGCGGAATGGGGGTGTGCAGACAGGCGACGATCTCTCCTTCTGTGATAGTCTCGCAGCGGCAGATCACCCGGCCAAAGCGCGGATCCTTGGCGATGAGGTTGTTTTTTTCGCCGTCACTCAGCCGGGTAAAGCGAAGACGGCGGCGGCTGTCGTCATATTCGGTCTTCTCACGAAGCTCCAGACCCGACCGAGCCAGCAGCTCCGTCAGCCGTTTTGCAATGGAAGGCGCGGCGGAAAGTCCCGGAGAACAGATGCCCGCCGCTTGGAAAAAGCCGGGAACGCTCCGGCTCTCCCGGACGATAAAATCCGGTATGTCAGAGGCGGCGCGAACGCCTGCAAAATTGCGGATATTCTCACGGAAAGCAATCGTCGGCACGCTTTTCAGCGCCCGCTCACGCACCTGACGCAGGCCCTCGGCCGTGTTGGAGACATCCTCTGGGGCACAGGGGCTTGCCGTTGGCCCGACAATGAGATTGCCGTGAACTGTGGGCGACACCAGAATGCCTTTGCCCTCCTTGCCGGGGCATTGGAAGATCACATGGCGCACCCGCTGCCCTTCGCACTTGTCCAGCAGATAGTATTCTCCACGGCTGGGACAGATGGTGAACTCCTTTTCACCGATCAGTTCATGGACCGCATCAGCATGAACGCCGGCGGCGTTGATAAGATACTTTGCGTTGAACTCTCCCCGGGTTGTGGTGACAAGGAAACCGTCCTGTTCCCGCCGGATGCCCGTCACACAGCAGTTGCGGCGAAGCCGAACGCCGTTTTTCACCGCCGTCTCCGCCATGGCAAGGCAATATTCCCAGGGGTTAATGATAGCGGCTGTAGGCGCCCACAGCGCACCCAGGACCTGCCCGGACACATTGGGTTCCATGGCTCTGGTCTCTTCTCCGCTCAGGAGCTTCAGTCCTTCCACGCCGTTGGTCTGTCCCCTTTTCAGAAGCGTCTGCAAGCACTGCAAGTCCGCATCGTCAAAGGCCAGCACCAGGCTTCCCACCCTTTCGTAGGGTACATCCAGGCGACGGCAGATGTCCCCTGCCATGTTGCTGCCCTCCAGATTCATCTTTGCCATATCCGTGCCGGGCACGGGGTCATAACCGGCGTGGATGATGGCACTGTTGGCCTTGGTGGTACCGGCTGCAATATCGCTGCCGGCCTCCAGGACCGTTACGTTCAGCTCATACCGGGAAAGGGCGTAGGCACAAGCCGCACCCACCACGCCACAGCCGATAATGATGACATCGTCCATGTTCTCTCTCCTTTTTCTCCGGTCCGTTTGAAGGCCGGTCTTGCCTGCCGAAAAAACGGCTGCCGTTTTCCTGCATGGATATGTTTTTGCGACAAAAAGATTGCCGTATTTATAAAAAGTGTGATATAATGGCAGGAGAAGTCCCACACAGTGCGTTTATATCCATGTTTCAACAAAAAAATTTTACCACAGAAACAGCGGGCCGTCAATCCGTGATCCGCCCGAAAAATCAACATAAGGAGAAATACCATGATCTACAAAGAGTTTCAGGACATCCGGCTTTCGTCCCTGGGCTTTGGCATGATGCGCCTACCCGGCGGCTGCGATAACCCGCAGATCGACGAGGCACAGACAGCCGAAATGATCGACTACGCCATCAGGAACGGCGTCAACTATTTTGATACCGCCTGGGGCTACCATCAGGGAAATTCCGAGCGTGTGGCGGGCAAGCTGCTGTCCAAATATCCCCGGGAAAGCTACTGTCTTGCCTCCAAATTTCCCGGCTATGACATCTCCAGCTTCGGCCATGTGGAGGAGATCTTTGATGAGCAGCTCAAAAAGTGCCGCACGGATTTTTTTGACTTTTACCTGCTGCACAACATCTACGAAAAGAACATCGATGCCTATCTGGATGACGCGACCTACCACACCGTTTCCTATCTGCTGGAGCAGAAAGCCAAGGGACGCATCCGCCATCTCGGCTTTTCCGCCCACGGCGAATATGAGGTGATGGAGCGCTTTTTGGCCGCCTACGGCGACAGGATGGAGTTCTGCCAGATCCAGCTCAATTATCTGGACTGGCACTTCCAGAAAGCCGACAAAAAGGTGGAGCTGCTGAACCGGCACAACATCCCCATTTGGGTCATGGAGCCTCTGCGCGGCGGCAGACTGGCCGCACTGCCGGAGAACGCGGCCTCCAAGCTGAAGGCGCTGCGGCCGGAGGAGACTGTCCCGGCTTGGGCCTTCCGCTTCCTCCAGTCCGTTCCCGGCGTGACGATGGTCCTTTCGGGTATGTCGGATCTTACTCAGATGAAAGAGAATATCGTCACCTTCTCCGAGAGCAAGCCCCTGAGCAAGGAAGAGCTGGACGCTCTGGTCGGCATTGCTGACGACATGGTCCGTGGCGGCATCCTGCCCTGCACCGCCTGCCGCTACTGCACGGGCTACTGTCCCCAGGGTCTGGACATTCCCCGCCTGCTTGCCCTTTACAACGAGCACACCTTCTCCGGCGGCGGCTTTCTGGCGCCCATGGCCGTGGAGGCTCTGCCGGAGGACAAGCGGCCCAGCGCCTGTGTTGCCTGCCGGAGCTGTGAGGCAGTCTGCCCGCAGCAGATCAAAATTTCCGAGGCAATGGCAGCCTTTGCCAAGCTGCTGCAATGATGGAGCAGGCAGTGGTTTCCGCCCTTCAGCTGCTCCGGGAGGGGCAGGCGGCCTGCGTGGTTCTCCGGGACGGTGAGATCGTTCGGGCGGAATCGGGCCGGGGCGTAGCTCCCATGATACGTCTTTACGAGGATGGCGCGCTGCAGGGCGCGTATGTGGTCGATAAGATCGTCGGCAAGGCGGCGGCGATGCTCATGAGCCTCGGCGGTGTCAGCGGCTGTTACGCGCTCACCGTCAGCCGCGCAGCCCTGGACTGGTTTTCCGGCCATGACATCCCCGTGGAGTACGAGATGTGCGCGGAATACATCGTCAGCCGCTCCGGCGACGGTATGTGCCCCATGGAGCAGACGGTGAAGGAGCTGGCCGACCCATCGGAAGCGCTGACTGCGCTGAAACAGAAAATCGCGGAATTGCGAAGAGGAAACGGCCGATAAGCGCAGTGATACCAGGGAAAAACCGTCACCGCGCATAAATGTGCGCGCTGCAAACGGGCATCGACCGCCCGCGCAGCGCGCCTATCTTTGACTTTTGTGAGGAAGTATTCTATGGAAATCGTGTTACTGACTGCCCTGGGCGTCGGTGGTGCCACCGTCATCGGCGCACTGCTGGGCTTTGCGTTTAAGAAAATGACCCACACCTTCAGTGATATTGTTCTCAGCTTTGCCGCCGGTGTGATGCTGTCGGCCGCCGTCATCGGCCTGATCCTGCCCTCTCTGGAAAAGGGCGGCAAATTCGCCGTACCCATCACCATTGTCGGCGTTTTCTGCGGTGCCCTGGCCCTCAACCTCATTGACCGGCTGGTCCCCCATCTTCACCGTCTGGTGGGCGTGGATCAGGAGAGCCACCCGGAGAGAACGGACCGGGTCAGCAAGGTCATGCTCTTTGTACTGGCCATCGCCATCCACAATTTCCCCGAGGGCATCGCTGCAGGCGTTGGCTTCGGCTCCGGCAGCAGCGCCGAGGCCCTCACCATTGCGGGCGGCATCGCATTGCAGAATATCCCTGAGGGCATGGTCATCATCGCGCCCATGCTGAGCGCGGGCATCCGCAAAAAGCGGACCCTCCTCGTTGCAGTGGGAACCGGTCTTGTGGAGGTGGTGGGCACTCTCCTGGGCTATTTCGCCGTCAGCCTCTCGTCTGCCATTTTGCCCTTTGCCCTTGCCTTCGCAGGTGGCACCATGCTTTACATCATCAGCGACGAGATGATCCCCGAGACCCACGCCCACGGTAACGAACGGGGCGCGACCTACGCTCTGCTGGTCGGTTTCTGCCTGATGCTGCTGGTGGATTTTTATATCGGATAAGCCAAAAGGACGCCGGCTCCGGCGTCCTTTTTTATAGTTTATTCGATCGCCTTCATGGCCTCGGCCATGTTGATGCGCCGGGTCTTGGAGGTCAGCGCCAAGTCCACGATGAACGTAAAAGCGAAGGTGATCAGCACCGCCAGCAGATAGCTTTCCAGCGCCAGACGGCAGCCAAAATAGATGGTACTGATCTTGATCTGGGCCATGACATAGTGCAGCAGCGCAATGCCCATGGGGATGCCGCACAGGGCGCTGATCCCTGTCAGGACGATGTTTTCGCGGAACACATAGGAATTCTGCTCCCGCTGGTAGAAGCCCAGCACCTTCAGCGTTGCGATCTCGCGGGTACGCTCGGCAATGGTGATGTTGGTCAGATTATACAGCACGATAAAGGCCAGCGCTCCGGCGCACACCAGAACAATGAGAACGATATAATCCAGACTTTCCAGCATACTGCCCACCCTTGTGCGCATATCGGCGGTCAGGGTGACGTGGGATACGTGGTCCGCACCCAAAAGCACAGCTCCGGCGGCATTGGCATCCTGCCCCTTGGCAAAGTTCACATAGGCAGTGTTGCACTCGGGCACCTGTCCCCACTGGGCAGCGCAGGTGTCCGCGCTGACATAGATGTAGTCATAGATGTAATTGTCGAAAATCGCCGAGACGGTAACGGTAAGGGTCTTGTAGTCGTCGCAGATCAGCTCCACCGTATCCCCCACGGAAAGCCCATTTTCCGATGCAAAGCGGTAGTTGACCGCTGCCTCTCCCGCCTGGGGAAAAGCAAGGGGCGTCTTTCCGTCGTGGAGGCTGACAAAATCGTCGGGTTCATCGGTGAATACGATCAGGTTGACGGATCTGTTCCCGTTTTCCGTCGCCGCATCCACGCCCTGGGTGTGCAGGAAGGCGATATCCCCGGTAACGTCGGCGGTCTGCTCGGTAAACTCCGTCTGCATCGCCGCGTCCACCGTATCCATAAAGGAAACCGAAGCGTCAAAGCGCTCGATCTCGTTGTACTGGCGGTCCACCACCGGCTGGATCGTGTCGCGAATACCGAAGCCGGTCAAAAGCAAGGCCGTGCAGCCGCCGATGCCGACGATCATCATGAACATCCGCTTTTTATAGCGCAGAATGTTCCGGATGGAGACCTTGTGCAAAAACCTGATGCGCTTCCAGAGGAAGCCGATACGCTCCAAAAAGACCCGTTTGCCGGGCGTCGGCGCCTTGGGACGGATCAACTGGGCGCTGCTTTCCCGCAGATCCCTGCGGCAGACCAGCCAGGTCGCACCCAACGCGCACAGCAGATAGAGGGCGGTACACATGGCAAAGAGCTTCCAGTCCAACACAAAGGCTATGGGCCGCTGGACGGAGTACATGATACGGTAGACCTGCCAGAGGGCCATGGGCAGATAGCGTGAGCCGAGGAGGAAGCCTATGACGCAGCCGACGACGGAGGCGCTTCCCGCGTAGAACAGATACTGTCCCGCAATGGCACCGGAACCATAGCCCAGGGCCTTGAGCACGCCGTTTTCCGTCCGCTGCTCGCTGACCATCCGGGTCATGGTAGTGATGCACACCAGAGCCGCCACAAGGAAGAAAAACAGCGGGAAGACCTTGGCCACGCCGGAGACAATGGCAGTGTCGTTTTTCAGGCTGGCATAACCCAGGTTGGAGCTGCGGTCCAGGGTGTAGACCGCAGCGGGTTCGAGGTCGGCAAGCTCCGCCCGTGCCTCGTCCAGTTCCTTCTGGGCATCGCCGATCTCTGCCCGTCCGTCGGCGATCTCCACCCGGGCATCGTCCAGCTCCTTCTGGGCGCTGTCAATCTCCGCCTGGGCACTTTCCAGCATGGCAGGATCCCCCGCAAGCATGGCCTGCATGGCGGCAAGCTCCTGCTTTTTCCCGTCCAGTTCCGCCTGGGCCGCGTCCGTTTCCGCCTGGGCGTCGGCAAGCTCCTGCTTCTTTTCGTCCAGCTCCGCCTGAGCATCGTCGATCTCCGTCTGGGCGTCGCCGTAAATTTTCTGGTAGCGCAGCTCTGCCCGTTCCTCCAGCAGCGCCTCTACAGGGCCGCGCATTTCCTCCACGGCGTCCTCATAGGCGTCGGAGTAGATCTCCCCCGCGTCAGGGGTCGTCAGAAAGATCTCCGTATAGTATTCGGTGGAAAAGCCCTCCGGCAGAAGATAGATATAGCTTGAAACGGAGCCGTTGCCCAGGGAGGTGCTGCCGCGCTCAAAATTCAGGTAGGTCACCGCGTCACAAAGCCCGACCACGGTGTATTCATCGTAAGCAAAGGTGTCGAAGGTCTCCCGGGAATTGCTGTCCGCGAGGACGATCTTCGTGCCGAGCTTGCTTTCGTCGGCATATTTCGCGTCGAGGACACATTCGTCGGCGCTTTCCGGCAGTCTGCCGCTGACCAGGTCCAGGCCGTTGACGCCCTCCGTCAGCATATGGGCATGACGGACCGCCTCTGAGCCGTCCTCCGCGACATAGATAAAGTCGGCGCTGACGGAGCCGCGGGCGGTCTCCACCCCGCTCAGTTCCGCAAAAGCCGCCACGTCCTCGTCGGTAAAGCCGAGGGTGCTGACCAGGCGGAAATCATACAGGTTCAGTTCGTCAATATAGGCGTCTGCCGTCTTGAGAATGGCAGGCTCGGTAACGCGCAGTCCGGCAAAGAAGCCCACACCCAGGGCGATAATGGCAAGGATGGCGAGATAGCGCCCGAGAGAATCCCGGATGCTGCGCAGCACAGATCTCCAAAGCATCGGCTTCACCACTCGATCTCTTCCACAGGAGTAATCTTTTCGTTCTTTTCCTGCCGCAGCACTGTGCCGTTTTTCACCGAGATGACCCGGTCAGCCATGGCGGTCAGGGCGCTGTTGTGGGTGATGATGACCACCGTCATGCCTGTCTCCCGGCTGGTATCCTGCAGCAGCTTCAAAACCTGCTTGCCTGTCACGTAATCCAGCGCGCCCGTAGGCTCGTCGCACAAAAGCAGCTTGGGGTTCTTTGCCAGGGCGCGGGCAATGGAAACCCGCTGCTGCTCTCCGCCGGAAAGCTGGGCGGGGAAATTCTTTGCCCGCTGGGCAAGACCTACCCGCTCCA